>PMNQ01000145.1:0-1489 GCA_003162555.1 Gammaproteobacteria bacterium
ACAGGTAATTCGAATTCCAGTAGCTGATCACGCGCGGCGTGCCGTCCGAATTCTGCAGCAGCCAGTCGTGGTGCTCTCGGTCGGTGCGCGAGCCCGGGTCCGCCGCCAGCGGCGCCCACCACAGCTGCGCCTTCATGCCAGCGGCATGGATGCGCGCGACCAGTGCTTTCATGTCGGCATCGCCGCCGGGATATTTCGCCGGGTTCGGCGTCCAGTCGCCCTGCGCAACCTGCCAGCCGTCGTCCAGCACCGCCCAGCGGAATCCCAATTGCTTGACGATGGGCAGCGTGTCAACGACCTGTTCGGGCGTGAATTCACGGCCGTAGCCCCACGCGCACCAGATCGGTTCAAACGCGTCGGCTGGCGTGTTGTTGATCTTTAGGCCCTGGCCCTGCATGAGTCCGCTGTAGGCGCGCAGCGTGGCGAAGTGATCGCCGTGATGCACGCTGACGAAGCTGCGGATCGACTCGAAGCTCGCGCCAGGCGCCAGCGTGAATTCGCGCTGCACGCGCAGGCCCAACTGCGCGTTGCCGGCGCCCGCGCGTTGCAGCGGCGTCGAGACCAGCTTCGGCAGCAGCTCGACGTGACCGATCGCGAGGCCAATGTCCCGTCGCCACACATCCAGCACCGGCGTACCGCCGCCGTAGTCGTCGGCGTTCATGCCCAGATAATTGCCGCGCGCGTATCCGGGCGTGACTGGCAGCAACCAGTCCGGCCGGTTTTCGTACGACGAACTCTGGTAGGACCAGAACGCCGGTTCAGGCTGGCCTTTCGCAGGCTCGAATTCATAGCGGTTGCTGACATAGCCGCGCACCTCGAGCGGCTTGGTGCCGCCGTTTGTGTAACGCACGCGCATGAACAACCAGCCGGGATGCGACCGATAGGCGGTGATTTCGACGCGCTTGGTGATCGCGCCGGAGTGCCCGGTCAGTACCGCCGCCTTGCCCTTGCCGAGCGCATCATCAACCGCGGCATCAGTGCGCCCGTCGTAGGTGTAGCCCTGCAGTTCGCCGTCCGAGGTGACCAGCGTTTCCGATTCCGTGAACGGGCCGAGCGCGAGTGGCGCAGGAGCCGTCGCGACCACGCGCGAGTGCATCTGCGCGTCCACTTCGAGGCGCAGGCCATTGCCGTCGACGGCCGTCAACGATGTGAGCAACAGGAGTCCGGTGGCCAGCATGGGGCGCGATCATAGCGCACGGCCAGCGGCCGGCCAGGGTGGCCCTTGGGTCACCCATTCCTCTTCAATTCCCCTTCAGGGACAAGGGCCTGTGGGCAAGGGCCCAAGCATCCGCTAGACTAGACATAAACTTGGACATGTTGCCTACGTCTTTGAGTACACTGCCTTTTTTGGGAAGCCCGTCCTGATGGATTCGAGCGAGTCAGAGCAGCAGACCGCACAGGTGCTGTCGGGCGGCAACGCGCCGTTCGTCGAGGATCTGTATGCCGTGTACCTGCGCGACCCCGAGGCCGTGGGTGCGCAGTGGCGCGA
>PMNQ01000145.1:1570-9387 GCA_003162555.1 Gammaproteobacteria bacterium
ACCTTGCGCGAGATCCTCGCGCGTCTCGAGCAGGTTTACTGCGGCACGATCGGCGCCGAGTTCGCGCATGTCTCCGACACCGAAGAGCGGCTCTGGCTCCAGGACGAGTTCCAGCTCGGCCGCATGCAGCAGAGTTTCAGCGCCGAGCAGCAGCGCAATATCCTGTGGCAGCTGACCGCAGCTGAGGGTCTGGAGCGCTACCTGCACACGCGCTTCGTCGGCCAGAAGCGCTTCTCNNCTCGAGGGCGCGGAAGCGCTGATCGCGCTGCTCGATGAGCTGGTGCAGGAGAGCGGCCGCGGCGGTGTCGAGGAAACGATCATCGCCATGGCGCATCGCGGCCGGCTCAACGTGCTGGTCAATCTGCTGGGCAAAGCGCCGGGCGATCTGTTTTCGGAATTCGAAGGCAAGGCGAAGCAGGACCAGGGGTCCGGTGACGTCAAGTATCACAAGGGCTACTCGTCCGACCTGCGTACGCCGGGCGGCAACGTGCATGTCATGCTGGCCTTCAACCCTTCGCACCTCGAAATCGTCAATCCGGTGGCGGAGGGCTCGGTGCGCGCGCGCCAGGAGCGGCGCGGCGACACGCGCGGCGAAAAGGTGCTGGCGATCCTGATTCACGGCGATGCGGCCTTCGCNNATCGAGGCGCCGATCCTGCACGTCAACGCCGACGATCCGGAAGCGGTCATCTTCGTGACGCGCTTCGCGCTGCGTTACCGGCAGACCTTCCGCAAGGACATCGTCATCGACCTGGTGTGCTACCGGCGNNATTCACGGCGATGCGGCCTTCGCTGCGCAGGGCGTGGTCATGGAAACCCTGCAGATGTCGCAGACGCGCGGCTACGGCACCGGCGGTTCGATTCACGTCGTCATCAATAACCAGGTGGGCTTTACCACCAGCGAGCAGCGCGACGCGCGCTCGACCGCCTACTGCAGCGATGTGGCGAAGATGATCGAGGCGCCGATNNATCGACCTGGTGTGCTACCGGCGGCTCGGTCACAACGAGGCGGACGAGCCGGCGGCGACGCAGCCGCTGATGTATCGCGCGATCCGCCAGCACGCACCGGTGCGCAAGCTGTACGCCGAGCGGCTGGCCGCGGCCGGTGTGCTGACGCTCGCCGAGGCCGATCAACTCGCCGAGCAATACCGGCAGGCGCTCGACGAGGGCCGCCACCAGGTGCATCCCTCGCTCGGCATGATCGGCAACAAGTACACGGTCGACTGGTCGCTGTACCAGGGCGGCGACGTGCGCGAATCCGCGGCGACCGCGGTGGCGGCGCCCAAGCTCGCGGCGCTGGGCCGGCGCATCCTGCAGTATCCGGATGGCTTCACGCTGCATCCGCGCGTTGCGCAGATCGTCATCAATCGTTCCAAGATGCTGAAGGGCACACTGCCGCTCGACTGGGGTTGCGCCGAAACACTGGCCTACGCATCGCTCCTCGATGACGGCTTTGCGGTGCGCATCTCGGGACAGGATTGCGGCCGAGGCACTTTCTTTCACCGCCACGCCGTGCTGCACGACCAGAACAGCGACAACACCTACATTCCGTTGCAGCACATCGCCGAGGCGCAGCCGCAATTCGAGATCATCGATTCATTGCTGTCCGAGGAAGCGGTGCTCGGCTTCGAGTACGGCTTTTCGAGCACCAGCCCGGACTGCCTGGTGATCTGGGAAGGGCAGTTCGGCGATTTCGTCAATGGTGCGCAGGTGCTGATCGACCAGTTCATCAGCTCGGGCGAAGCCAAGTGGGGCAGGCTGTGCGGCCTGACGCTGTTCCTGCCGCACGGTTACGAGGGCCAGGGGCCCGAGCATTCCTCCGCGCGGCTCGAACGTTTCCTGCAGCTGTGCGCCGAGAACAACATGCAGGTGTGCGTGCCGTCGACTCCGGCGCAGATGTTCCACATGCTGCGGCGGCAGATGCTGCGGCCGCTGCGCAAGCCGCTGATCGTGATGACGCCCAAGAGCCTGCTGCGTCATGAGTTGTCGGTATCCACGCTGACCGAGCTGACCAACGGGAGCTTCGCCACGGTGATCGACGACATCGATTCTCCGATGCCCTCAGGTGTGAAGCGCGTGGTGTGTTGCAGCGGCAAGGTTTACTTCGACCTGCTGCAGGCGCGGCGTACCGGGAATCTGCAGGGCGTCGCCGTGGTCCGCATCGAGCAGCTCTATCCGTTTCCGGCCGCGGAATATGCCACCGTGCTGGCGCGCTACCCGAATGCGTTTGACGTCATCTGGTGCCAGGAAGAGCCGCAGAACCAGGGCGCGTGGTTCCAGATCCGGCATCGTTTGCAGGAATTCGCGGGCGACTTGCGCAGTGTTTCCTACGCTGGCCGTGCTTCGGCCTCGGCGCCGGCCACCGGTTCGGCGCGCATCCACGAGACCGAGCAGCGCGAGTTGGTGCAGGCCGCGCTGACTGCGCCGTCCGCGGCGTCCGCGGAGCAGACGCTGCGCCTGCCGCGGCTGAATGCCGCGACTGCCGTGAATCAGGGTGCCGCTGCGCCCAAGAGGATATCGTCATGAGCGTTGAGATCCGTGTGCCCCAGTTGCCCGAGTCGGTCGCCGACGCGACGCTGGTGGCGTGGCGCAAGCAGCCGGGCGATGCGATCAGCCGCGATGAAAACCTGGCGGATCTCGAAACCGACAAAGTGGTGCTCGAGGTGCCATCGCCAGTCTCCGGCGTGCTGCAGGAGATCCGCGTGCAGGCGGGTGCCACGGTCAAGAGCGGCGAACTGCTGGCCGTGATCAGTGCGGTCGGTGTCGCCAGCGCCACAGCGGCCGCGCAACCCGCAGCTGCAACGTCTTCCGTCGCGATGGCTGCGCCGATAGCGTCGGTGCCGATGGAGTCCGTGCCAATGGCTGCAGTCGTGGGCGTCGCACCGAAGCTGGGTCCGGCCGCGCAGCGCGTTGCCGACGAACTCAATCTCGGCGACACGCTGATTGCCTCGGCCGCCCGCGGCGGGCGCGTGTCGAAGTCGGATCTGGTTGCGGCGGCCATGGCGGCACCAGCGCCAACGCCAGCGCCNNCGCCAGCGCCGGGTGCGCCAGTGCTCAAGGCGGTTCCCGATACAACGCCCGCCGCAAGGCCGGCCGCAAGGTCGCCGGCGGCGGCACCACCGGCGGTTGCGTCCGTACCGGCTGCGGCGCACGGCGCGCGCGCCGACCGGCGTGTGCCGATGACGCGGCTGCGCCAGCGCATTGCCGAACGGCTGGTGCAGGCGCAGTCCACGCAGGCCCTGCTGACGACCTTCAACGAAATCGACCTGACGAACATCAACAAGCTGCGCGGGCGCTACAAGGACGGCTTCGAGAAGCAGCACGGCGTGAAGCTCGGCTTCATGTCCTTCTTCGTGAAGGCCGCCATCGAAGGCCTGCGTAAATATCCGCTGGTCAATGCATCGGTGTCCGGTACCGACATCGTCTACCACGATTACTATGACATCGGCGTCGCCGTGTCGACTGACCGCGGCCTGATGGTGCCGGTGCTGCGCGATGCCGATGCGCTGGATTTCGCCGGCATCGAGCGCGGCATTGCCGGCTACGCGCAGCGGGCCCGCGAGGGCACGATCGCGCTGGAGGACCTCACCGGCGGCACCTTCAGCATCACCAACGGTGGCGTGTTCGGTTCGCTCCTGTCCACGCCGATCGTCAATGCGCCGCAGAGCGCGATCCTCGGCATGCACAAGACCATGCCGCGGCCGGTGGTGATNNGGCAAGGAAGCGGTGCAGTTCCTGGTGACGGTCAAGGACTGCCTGGAAGATCCGGGCCGCATGCTGCTCGGAGTCTAAAGACCGTGAGCGGCAATTTCGATTACGACGTGGTGGTGATTGGGGGCGGGCCGGCCGGGTATCCGGCGGCGATCCGCGCCGCACAGAACGGCCTCAAGGCCGCGTGCATCGACAACTGGAAAAATCGCGACGGCAGCAATGCCTTCGGCGGCACCTGCCTGAATGCGGGTTGCATACCATCCAAGGCGCTGCTGGAATCTTCAGAGCTCTGGTACCGGGCGCAGCATGAATTTGCCGTACATGGCATCAACGCCGGCAACCTGAGCCTGGATCTGGCGGCAATGCAGAAACGCCGCGCGACCATCGTCAAGAGCCAGACGCGCGGCGTAGCGGCACTCCTCAAGGGCGCCGGCGTCACCGGAATCTTCGGCACCGGCAAGCTGCTGGCCGATCGCGTCGTCGAAGTCACCGCACCGGACGGCAAAGTGTCGCAGCTGCGAGCGCGGCATGTGGTGCTGGCGAGCGGTTCGACGCCCACGGAGCTGAAATCACTGCCGTTCGATGGCAAGCAGATCATCGACTCGTGGGGTGCACTCGAACTCGAAGCGGTGCCGCGGCGGCTGTGCGTCATCGGGGCCGGCGTCATCGGCCTGGAGCTCGGCAGCGTGTGGCGCAGGCTCGGATCCGAAGTGGTGATCCTCGAAGCGCTCGACAGCCTGCTGCCGATGGCCGATGCGCAGCTGGCCGCCGAGGCCGGCAAGCACTTTCGCAAGCTCGGGCTCGACATCCGCCTTGGCGCGAAAGTGAGCGGCGCGACGCCCGCTAGCGAAGGCGTCATCGTGCGCTATGCGCAGGCCGGCAGCGAACAGTCACTGGTGGTCGACAAGCTCATCGTGGCCGTCGGCCGCCGGCCGTACACGCAGGGGCTCCTGGGCCCAGCGTGCGGCATCGGGCTCGACGAGCGCGGATTCATCGTCGTAGACGAACAATGCAGCACCGCCGTCGAGAACGTGTGGGCAGTCGGCGACGCGGTGCGCGGGCCGATGCTGGCGCACAAGGGCAAGGAAGAGGGCATCGCGGTTGCCGACCGTATTGCCGGCAAGTACGCGCATGTGAACTACGCGCTCGTGCCCTCTGTGATCTACACGGCGCCCGAGATCGCCTGGGTCGGCCAGACGGAAGAGCAGATCAAGGCCACCAACATCGACTACAAGACCGGCGTGTTCCCGTTCATCGCCAATGGCCGCGCCCGCGCGATGGAAGCCACGGCCGGATTCGTCAAGCTGCTGGCCGCGCGCGCGAGCGATGAAATTCTCGGCGTGCATATCATCGGCCCGATGGCCGGCGAACTGATCGCCGAGGCGGTGCTGGCGATGGAATTCCGCGGCAGCGCCGAGGATCTGCAGCGCACGATGCACGCGCACCCGACTTTGTCCGAAGCGCTGCACGAGGCGGCCCTGGCCGCCGACCATCGCTCGATCGACAACCTCAACCGTTGACGCCTAGCCGTTGACGCGCTGCGCGCGCAGCACGCTGTTCACGCCGGCGAGTTTCTTCAGCACCTGACGCAGCTGTGTGGCGTCGCGCACCGCGGTGCGCATCACGATCGTCGCGACCCGATCGGCCGGATCGGTGCTCGAATTGACGCCCTCGATGCTCAGGCGCTCCTGCGCCATCACGTCCGACACGTCGCGCAGCAGGCCGCGGCGGTCGTAGGCCTCGATGCGTATCTGCACCGGCATCTGCAGTTCGGTGCTTTGATTCCAGTCCACGCGCAGCAGCCGTTCCGGATTGCGCGCGCTCATACGGGCGAGGCTCCGGCAGCCGGCGCGGTGTACGGTCACGCCACGCCCGAGCGTGAGGTAACCCGCGATCTTTTCGGGCGGCACCGGTGCGCAGCAGCGCGCCATCGTCGTGGGCATGTCACCGACGCCTTCGATGTCGACGGCCGACTGGCCGCGCGAGCCGCGCGCCTTGGGCGCTGGCGTGATCGCCAGCGGTGGTGGGTCCGGTGGTGCGGTCGCGGGGAGCGTCGCAGTCGCGGACGCGGCGGGCGCGCCGGCTGATGCGGCCTGGGCAGCCAGATCCTGCTGATGGAACCAGGCGCGCACCTTGGCGCGGCTGCGCGGCGAGGCAAGGAAGCCGCTGTCGACTTTGAGCCAGTCACGGCTCGGACCACCGCTCCGTCCGGTGATGATCTCGACCACTTCGCCGTTGGCGAGCGCTTGGTCGAGCGGCGCGATGCGGCCGTTGACGCGGGCGCCCCGGCAACTGTGCCCGAGCTGCGTGTGCACGTGATAGGCGAAGTCGAGCGGTGTCGCGCCGCGCGGAAGGTCTATGACTTCGCCACGCGGCGTCAGCGCGTACAGGCGATCCGAGAACAGCTCGTGCCGGACGCGGTCGATGAAATCGCCGCCGCCTTCGCCGCTTTCGGCGCCGGCACCGCTGCCGGGGGTCTTTGCGGGGTCGAGCATCTGTCGCGCCCATTCAATCTTGCGCTCGTAGCTGGCGTCGCGCGCGCTGCCCTCTTTGTAGCGCCAGTGCGCGGCGACGCCGAGCTCGGCGTGCTCGTGCATGTCGCGCGTGCGTATCTGGATCTCGAGCGATTTTCCTGCTGGGCCGACCACCGCCGTATGGATCGAGCGGTACTGGTTGTCCTTCGGTGTGGCGATGTAGTCGTCGAACTCGCCGGGCAGCATGCGCCAGCGGCCGTGCACCAGGCCCAGCGCGGCGTAGCAGTCGGCCACGCTATCGACGACGACGCGCACAGCCCGCACGTCGTAAACCTGTTCGAAGGCCAGCTGCTTGCGTTGCATCTTGCGCCAGATGCTATAAATGTGTTTCGGACGGCCGTAGGCCTGCGCCTTCACGCCAGCTGCGGCCAGCTCGCCGCGCAGCAGCGAGCAGACTTCCTCGATGTACTGCTCGCGCGCCACGCGCCGTTCGGCCAGCGCCGCGGCAATGCGATGGTAGTCGTCCGGTTCGAGCTGGCGGAACGCCAGGTCTTCCAGCTCCCACTTCAGCGTCCATATTCCGAGGCGATTGGCGAGCGGTGCGTAGATCTCGCGCGCCTCGAGCGCCAGGCGCGTGCGTTCGGCCTCGGGCAGGGCGCGCGCGTGGCGCAGCCGCACCAGTTCCATCGCCAGCCTCGCCACGATCAGCCGCGGATCGGCGGCAATCGCCAGCAGCATCTTGCGCAGCGTCTCGGCTTGCCGCGGATCGAGGCCGCGGCTAGCAGTCCAGCCGGGTGGCAGGCCGATTTCGCCCAGCAGCTCCAGTTGCCGGGCCAGGCTCTCCGCCGCAGCGCCAAAGCGCGCCGCGGCGGTTGCGGCGTTGCAGGCGAGTCCGGCTTCGCGCGCCTGCACAATCCACGCAGCCACTGCAATGTCGGGTTCTTCGGTGATCTGCCCGACCAGTTGCGCCAGTTCGGCGCCCGCTTCGAGTCCGGCTTGCGCCAGCCCCAGCTCGTGGAACGCCGTTTCCGCCGCGGCAATTGCGGCAGCGGGCGCGGCCAGGTTTTTCAGCGCGGTTTCCAAATGCTCGACTCTAGTATTGGGCGTGTGACGACGGGCTCTTCCGGCTATCATTCTGTTAATGAGCTTCCACAGCAAGAGGCGGCATGCCGCGTTACTCCGGCAGTTCCTGGCGCAGCTTCCGGCCTGAGGCCGCGGCTGCTGCCGCGCCCGGCAGGAACGCTGCCGCGGGCGCCACCCTGGCCGCTGTGGTGGTCAATTGCCGCATCCTCGGCCTCGATCCGGGGTCACTCCGTACCGGTTACGGTGTGATCGACTGTGGCGCCGGTGGTGAACGCCACATCACCAACGGCTGCATCAACGCCGGGACCGGGGACTTCCCGCAGCGGCTGCGGCGCATCTTCGAAGCTGTCGTGGTGCTGATCGAAACGCACCGACCCGACGAGATCGCCATCGAAAGAGTATTCGTGCACCGCAACCCCGACAGCGCACTCAAACTTGGCCAGGCGCGCGGCGCTGCGATCTGCGCGGCGCTGGCGCTGGGTGCGAGCGCGCATGAGTACGCGCCGCGTGCGATCAAGCTGGCGGTCAGCGGCTATGGCGCGGCGGAAAAG
>PMNQ01000179.1 GCA_003162555.1 Gammaproteobacteria bacterium
GGCGCGATTTCACCGTCAACGCGCTCTACTACAACATCGCCGATTTTTCGATCTGGGACTACGTCGGCGGGCTGGCCGACATCCAGGCGAAGCGGCTGCGCCTGATCGGCGACGTCGAGACGCGTTACCGCGAGGATCCGGTGCGCATGCTGCGTGCAGCACGGTTCGAGGCCAAGCTGGGTTTCGAGATCGATGCCGCGAGCGCGGCGCCGATCGAGCGGCTGCGGGGTCTGCTGTCTGGCGTGCCCCCGGCGCGGCTGTTCGATGAAACCGCCAAGCTGTTTCTGACCGGCCACGGCGCCGACAGCTACCGCGTGCTGCGCGCGCGCGGCCTGTTCGCGGCGCTGTTCCCCGCGGTCGACCGCTACATCGATGCGCATCCCGGAAGCCTGGTCGAAGCCTTGCTGGTGGAGGGCCTGCACAACACAGATCGGCGCATCGAGGAAGACAAGCCTGTTACGCCGACCTTTTTGTTCGCGTTGCTGTTGTACGGGCCGATCGCTGCGATCATCGAGGCGCTCCCGGCCGAGCGCTGGCACGAGCCGCAGGCGATACTCGCTGCCTGCGATCAGGCCTTGCGCGAGGCGCAGCAGCGCGTGTCGATTCCGCGGCGCATCGCGCTCGGCGTGCGCGAGATGTACGCGCTGCAGCCGCGCCTTGAGGGGCCGCGCGGGCGGCGTGCGCTGCGCCTGCTCGAACAGCCGCGCTTCCGCGCCGCCTACGATCTGCTGATGCTGCGCGCCGCGCAGGGGCTGGCAGTGCCCGAAGTGGCGCAATGGTGGACCACACTGCAGGCGGCTTCGCCGGACGAGCGCGAGCAGATGGTGGAGGCCGCGCCTGGCGGCCGCTCGCAGTCCGCGAACCGGGATGGAGCGACAGGTGCCGCTACGGGTGCCCCGCGTCGCCGGCGCCGGCGGCGATCACGCAGCAGCGGTGCCTGATCTCAAGGGCTCGCAGGTGCATGGCTTTCCTGCCTATGTGGGCCTCGGCAGCAACCTGCGCGAACCCGCGGCGCAAGTTGAGGCTGCCTTTGCCGCGCTCGCCGCGCTCCCGCAAACTCTGCTCGTGTGCCGCTCTTCGCTGTATGGCTCCAGACCCATGGGTGAGTTGGCGCAGCCCGACTTCTGCAACGCGGTGGCGGGGCTCCTTACCGGGCTCAACGCCACGGAACTGCTGGCAGAAATGCGCGGCATAGAAAAGCGCTTCGGGCGTGAGCCCAGCCGCGTACGCTGGGGGCCGCGCGTGCTCGATCTGGACCTGCTGAGTTTTGGCGAGCAGCGCAGTGCGGATCCCGCGCTGCTGCTGCCGCATCCGGGCATCGCCGAACGTGCATTCGTGCTGCATCCCTGGCGCGAGTTCGCGCCCGACGTGCTGGTACCGGGAATTGGGCGCGTTGCTGAGCTGGCGGCGCGCTTGCCGTCAGATGGCCTGTGGAAGATCGCGTGACGCGCCAGAGTGCGAAGCCGCCGGCCACCAAGGCAACCGGCCGGGCCGCTGCGCCCGCGCATCGCTTCATCGTGCTCGAGGGTCCGATTGGCGTGGGCAAGACGAGCCTTGCGATCAAGATCGCCGGGAGCCTCGGGGCCGAACAGGTGCTCGAGCAGGCGGACCAGAATCCATTCCTCGAGCGCTTCTATCGCAATCCGCGTGCCGGCGCCTTGCCCGCGCAGCTTTATTTCCTGTTCCAGCGCGCGCAGCAACTGTCCGCGCTCAAGCAGCAGGATCTGTTCGCGCCGGTGCGCGTCGCCGACTACCTGCTCGAAAAGGATCGCCTGTTCGCACGCGTGACGCTCGAGGACGAGGAATTCCGTCTGTATGAAATGGTGCATCAACGCTTGGCCGTTGACGTGGTCACACCAGATCTGGTCGTGTACCTGCAGGCGCCGGTGGACGTGCTGCTAGAGCGCATCAGCCGGCGCGGCATCCGCCACGAGAATTATATCGAGCGCGCCTATCTCGAAAAACTCAATGCGGCCTATGCGCGTTTCTTTCACGAGTACGACGCTGCCCCGCTGTTGATCGTCAACGCCGCTGCCATTGATCCGTTGCACAACGATTCGGACTACGAGGAATTGCTGGCCGCGATCAAGCGAATGCAGCGCGGGCGCCTGTACTACAACCCGTTGCGGCATCGCGCGCTCTAAAGGCCGCTGCGCGGGCCGCTAAAGTTGCTTGTAGCGCGCCACTCCGTCATTCTCCGCACCCTATGTATACGCAGCTGCAACTGCGCGGTTCGCATCATCCGCCGGTAACCGTCAACACGCTGGCGAAGATGCGCGCGGCCGGCGAAAAGATCGCCTGCATCACGGCCTATGACGCGAGCTTCGGCGCGCTGGTCGATGCGGCCGGGGTCGATGTGGTGCTGGTCGGCGATTCGCTCGGCATGGTGATGCACGGGCTGGANNGCCGTTCGCGAGCTACACCTCGCGTGAGCTGGCGCTGGCGAACAGCGTGCGCCTGATGCAGGAAGGCGGGGCGCGCATGGTCAAGCTCGAGAGCGGCACCTCGCAGCTCGAGATCGTCGAATTTCTCACCAGCCACGACATCGCCGTGTGCGCGCACCTGGGACTCAAGCCACAGTCCGTGCACAAGACGGGGGGCTTTCGCGTGCAGGGCCGCGAAGAGCAGGCCGCCGCACAGATGCTGGCCGACGCGCGCGCGCTCGAGGCGGCTGGCGCCGATCTGCTGTTGCTCGAATGCATTCCGGCGGCGTTGGGTGCCGAGATCACGCGCGACGTGCATGTCCCGGTCATCGGAATAGGCGCCGGCCCCGACACCGACGGCCAGATCCTCGTGCTCTACGACGTGCTCGACATCACGGCCGGACGCAAGCCGCGTTTCGTGCGCAATTTCATCGCCGACGCCGGCAATTGCCAGGCCGCGGTTGCAGCCTACGTCGCCGCCGTGCGCGGCCGCGCCTACCCGGCGCCCGAGCACTGCTTCTGACGCAAAAGCCAGGCCCTAGCATGGACGTCGCCACTACCGTTACCGAGGTGCGCGCGCGCGTGCGGGACTGGCGCGCAGCAGGCCTGCGTGTGGCGCTGGTGCCGACCATGGGCAATCTGCACGCCGGCCACCTGAGTTTGCTGGCGGCCGCGCGTTATCGCGCCGACCGCGTGATCGCCAGCGTGTTCGTCAATCCGCTGCAGTTTGGTCCAGCCGAGGATTTCGCTGCCTATCCGCGTACGCTCGCCGAAGACGAGGGCCTGCTGGCCGAGGCGCATTGCGACCTGCTGTTCGCGCCAACGGTCGAGCAGATCTATCCGGATGGCGGCGCGCAGTCGACGCTGATCACGGTGCGCGATCTGGCCTCGGTGCTGTGCGGCCAGTTCCGGCCCGGGCATTTCGACGGCGTGGCGACGGTCGTCGCCAAGCTGTTTAACATCGTCGCGCCAGATGTGGCGGTGTTCGGTGAAAAGGACTTCCAGCAGTACATCATCATTCGCCGCATGACCAGCGACCTGATGCTGCCGGTCGAGATCGTCGGTGCGCCCACCGTGCGCGCGCCCGACGGCCTGGCGCTCAGTTCGCGCAACCGCTATCTGTCGCCGGAAGAGCGCGCTATCGCGCCGGCGATTCATCGCGCACTGCAAGCCGCCGTCAAGCGCCTCGATGAGGGCGACCGCAATTTCCTCGGCATAGAGAGTGCGGGCTGGCAGGCGCTCGCGGTCGCGGGCCTGCGTCCGGATTACTTTGCCGTGCGCGATGCCAACGACCTGCAACCACCGCGCCTGACGAGCCAGGAGCTCGTGGTGCTGACCGCGGCGCGGCTTGGCAGCGCCCGGCTCATCGACAACCTGCGCCTGCCGCTCGCCCGGCCCTGATCGACAGCGCCGGCGGCTGCGGTCGCGGCTGCGCCGGTGCCGGCTAAAACGCTATTCGCGGCCGTGCCGCGCCAGCGCCCAGCGCGTATGTTCGCGCACCAGCGGTGCCGGATCGTCGCGCCGCGTCTCGAGCGCCGCCACCACCGCTTCGCTGTTGGTGGCATTGCCGAGCGCGACGGCGATGTTGCGCAGCCAGCGCACGTGACCCAGCCGGAAGATGGCCGAGCCGCTCATGCGCGCCGTGAACTGAGCTGCGCTCCACCGGAACAGATCCGTCAGGCGCGGCGTGTCGAGACCGTGGCGCACCTTGAAATCCGGATTTGCGGCGTCGCGCGCGTAGCGGTTCCAGGGACAGACCAGCTGGCAGTCATCGCAGCCGTAGACGCGGTTGCCGATGGCGCTGCGCAGTTCGACCGGAATCGAATCCTGCAACTCAATCGTCAGGTAGGAGATGCAGCGCCGCGCATCGAGCTGCCAGGGCGCGACGATCGCGCCGGTCGGGCAGGCCGGTATGCACGCGCTGCAGCTGCCGCAATGAGCCGAGGCAGGCTCGTCGAGCGGGAGCTCCAGGTCAGTGTAAATTTCGCCAAGAAAAAAATACGAACCGGCGTCGCGCGCGATCAGGTTGGTGTGCTTGCCGATCCAGCCGAGCCCGGCGTTGCGCGCCAGCGCTTTCTCCAGCACCGGCGCGCTGTCCACGTAGACGCGGTGGCCATGCGGTCGGGCGAGCCCGGCCAGGTAATCGGCGAGCTGCTGCAGCGCCTTGCGCATCAGCTTGTGATAGTCGCGGCCGAGCGCGTAGCGCGACACGTAACCCAGTGAATCATCACGCAGCACTTCGCCGGCATCCCGGGCGCCCGGCGGCCAGTAGTTCATGCGGACGCTGATCACGCGAAGGGTTCCCGGCAACAATTCGGCCGGACGGCTTCGGCGGCTGCCGTGCCGCGCCATGTAGCCCATGTCGCCGTGCCGGCCGGCGGCCAGCCAGTCGTGCAGGCGTGCTTCATCGTCGGCCAGATCGATGCCGGTGATGCCGATGCGGCCGAATCCCAGCTCGGTGGCGCGCGCAGCCAGCTGCGTGCGCAGGGACTGCGGTTCTGGCGGAGTGCGTGTGTTCGTCATCGGCGGATTCCACCGCCAGTATAATGAGTCGATGAGCCAGTCCCAGGGACTCTATTCGGTCGCGCAGGTGCGCGCTTTCGACGCCCACGCGATCACGGTGCTGGGCGTTCCTGGCTACACGCTGATGCAGCGCGCGGCGGAAGCAGCGCTGAACGCGTTGCGCAGCCGCTGGCCAACGGCGCTGCACATCGGCATCGTCTGTGGTGGCGGCAATAACGGTGGCGACGGCTACGTGCTCGGGCGCTATGCGCGCGCAGCGGGACTGGAAGTGAGCCTGTTTGCCGCGGTTGATCCCTTGCTCCTGCAGGGCGATGCACGGCGCGCCGCCGATGATTTTCGCGCCAGCGGTGGGCGGCCACAGCCGTTTGCGGCGGCCGGACTCACCGCCGCCGAGGTGCTGGTCGATGCGCTGCTGGGCACGGGTGCGCGCGCGCCGCTCAAGCCCGAAATGCTCGCCGTCATCGCCGCCATGAACCGCGCCGGTTTGCCGATTCTGTCGCTTGACCTGCCTTCCGGGCTCGACGGCGATCACGGCGTTGCGATGGGCGATGCGGTGCGGGCCGACACGACGATCACTTTCGTAGCGCCGAAGTGCGGGCTTTACCTTGGCGCGGGGCCCGAATACACCGGCCGCGTGCTCTGCGATTCTCTCGACCTCACGCCGCCCGCCGGCGCCGCCAGCGAACCGGTGCTGGAACGGATTGATGAAAGCGAGCTGGCGCGGGCGCTGCCGCGCCGCAGCCGTGTCGCGAACAAAGGTGATTTCGGCCGCGTGCTGGTTATTGCCGGCGGGCCGGGCATGGCCGGCGCCGCGCGGCTCGCTGGCGAAGCCTGCTTGCGAAGTGGCGCCGGGTTGGTCACGGTCGCGACGGCGCCGGAAAATGTGGCGGCGATCGTCGGCGGGCGCCCCGAGCTCATCTGTTTTGGCGCGAGCGGCAAGGTCGAACTCGATGCGGCATTGGCCGCAGCCACCGTGGTCGCAATTGGACCGGGACTTGGCACCGGTGCGTGGTCGCGCGAACTGTTCGAAGCCGCGCTGGCATCCGGCAAACCGCTGGTGATCGACGCGGACGGCCTCAACATGCTCGCGACTGCGTCGCGTCGCCCACCGCCAGACACGATCCTGACGCCGCACCCGGGCGAAGCGGGGCGGCTGCTTGGTACGAGCGCAGCGGCCGTGCAGGCCGATCGTCCGGCGGCTCTCCGGCAGCTGGTCGCGCTGACCGGTGCTGTGGTGGTGCTCAAGGGCGCTGGCACGCTGGTCGGCGCGCCGGGCCGCAGCGGTGCGCTGTGCACGCGCGGGAATCCCGGCATGGCCGCGCCCGGCATGGGTGACGTGCTGACCGGCGCCATCGCTGCGCTGCTTGCGCAGTGCCACGATCCGGTGCTGGCCGCGCGCGCCGGCGTCATTGCGCATGCGCTGGCGGGCGACGACCTGGCGCGACAAGGCGGCGGCCGCGGCATGCTGGCGCTCGAAGTGGCCGAAGGACTGACGCGCTGGGTCAACCCCTGATGGATCGGGAGCTCGCGGACGCCGCGGCAACCGGGCAGCTTGGCGCCGTGCTGGCGCGCACTGTGCCCTGGTCAGCGCCGCAGGCGCTTGGCGTTTATCTGCACGGCGAGCTCGGCGCGGGCAAGACCACACTGGTGCGCGGTCTGCTGCGCGAGCTGGGCGTGACCGGCACGGTTCGCAGTCCGAGTTACACGTTGCTCGAATCCTACGATTGCCACGGGCATGTGGTGTTGCACGTCGATCTGTATCGGCTCGCCGGCGGCGGCGATGTGGCGAGCCTAGGGCTGCGCGACGAGGCGCTGCCCGGCGTGCTGCTGCTGATCGAATGGCCCGAGCGCGCGAATGATTCGCTGCCGCACGCCGACCTGCACGCGCGCCTGTCCATCCACGGCGAAAGCCGGGCGGTTCATCTCGAGAGCGCAAGCGCAGCCGGTAAGGCTTGGCTAGCTGCGGCAGCCGCCGACGCCGCATATAAGAAATGAATCGAGTAAATGACCCTACATCACTGATTACTATTGAATAATCACGCTTCCGGGCATAGAGTGCGGGCGAGCTGGCCAGAGCCGTACTCACGCATGTTCCATCGTGCCTCGCGCACCCTGTTGATGCCCCGGATGCTGTTGATCGCAGCTGCGGGGTTCGCGACGATCGCGCTGCCGTCAGCGGCACGGGCAGCCGCCGTGTTGCGCAGCGCGACGCTGGACTCGACCGCCGGTACGCTGGTGCTCGGACTGTCTTCGCCACGGCAGCCGCGGCTGCTGATCCTCAATTCCCCGCGCCGCCTGGTTATCGACCTGCCCGATACGCGCCGCGATGCGCGCCTCGCTCTGCCGGTGGGCGGCGCTGCCGCCTCATTCCACGGCGGCCCGCGTGCGCGTGGGGTCTACCGCCTGGTGCTCCAGGTCGCCGGGCTTCCCGCAACCGTTCCGCGCGTGCGCACACTCGCGGCGAAAAACGGCTATCAGCTGCGCATCCCGCTGGGACCCAGGGCAGCAGCGACTGATGTGGTGCCCGCAGTGGCATCGGCTCCGGTTGCGGTGTCGGCACCGCCGCGCGCGGTGCAACCTGCGCACAGCCCCGGCCGCGATGGGCGCGACATCGTCGTGGCCGTCGATGCGGGTCATGGCGGCGAGGATCCGGGCGCTTCCGGTCCCGCCGGCACGCATGAAAAGGACGTCACGCTTGC
>PMNQ01000025.1 GCA_003162555.1 Gammaproteobacteria bacterium
ATGTTGCCGGAAAACCAGCGCAGCACGGCCGGCAGCTTGTAGAACGAACTGCCCTGCAGCGCGGCGGCGGTGTAGTCCCAGTTCTCGTGCCGGGTCCAGTACGCGTCCGGAAACTGGTGCTGCACGTAAAACAGCCACACGCCGGCGCCGCCGGCGATCAGCATCAGCGTCAGCTCGATCAGGAACCAGGATTTGAAGCCGATCAGCGCACTCATCGACACTGCCATCAGCAGCAGACCCAGATCGGTCAGCCAGACCGAGACGCGCTCGCGCTTGCCGGCCTCCGAAGACGGAAAGCGTTCCAGCACCACGAACAGGATCGTCGGCGCCACGGCGAACAGCACGGCCGGATGGCGCAGCAGGCGGTAGGCAAAGCGGCGCCAGCGCGGAGACGCCAGGTACTCGTCCACCGTCATCGTCCAGATGTCGCCCTTGCCGCGGCGGCCGAGGTTGCCGGAAGTGCGATGGTGGATCGCATGCTCCCAGGTCCAGTGATGGTAGGGCGTAAAGGTCAGCAGGCCGGTGATCCAGCCGACGACCGTGTTGGCGCTCTTCGAGCGCATGAACGAGCCGTGACCGCAGTCGTGCATGAAAATGAACAGACGCACCCGCAGGCCCGCTGCAACCACGGCCACTGGCAGGATCAGCCAGTAGGAAACGGAAATAATTTGCGCCATCAGGAACCAAAGCAGCAGATAGGGGATCAAAGTGTTGACCAGCTGCCAGATCGCGCGGCGGTGTGAGGGCCGACGAAAACGCTCGATCACCGATTTGAGGTCGGCAGATAGGGCGCGCGGGCCGCGAGTTGCTGTTTTGGGCTCGGTATTCACCTGAGGCCCGGGACTCTAGCACGCGGTGCCGGCGTTTGCGCGTAACTGCATGCGGCCGAGGACACCCGCATGGCTCGCTCGAGGTTACGCTGTCTGTTTTATGAGACGCGTCGCGGACTGTAATTTGTGGACTATTCGATTGTGCGCGGCAGCTTGCTGACCTATTTTTAGTGCTCTTGAATTGGCTGACTGCCACGAACCCGTGGAGGATCCATGTCACACATTCCAAACTTTTCCTCGCTGTGGCGTTCTGGCGCGGCGCTGGCGCTCCTTCCGCTGCTCAGCAGCTGCGGCGGCGGCTACAACAACTGCGATAACTGCAGCAGCTACGTGCCGGTCGAATATTCGGCGGGCGTCGTCGCCGCGGATTTCAACAACGACACCTTTACCGACGTCCTGCAGATCGGCACCGTGCCGGACGGCTGGGGTGCTGCCCCTGCCACCATCAAATCGTACCTGTCGACGGCCGCCGGCGCGTTTGCCACGCCTACGCAGACGAACGACGGTGACAACCCGCTGTTTCTCGCCAGCGCCGACCTGAACGGCGACGGTCTTCCCGATGTGGTGTCAGCGAGCGTTCACAACGGCGCGCTGGCGGTGTTCTTCAACAGCAGCCTGACGCCCGGCACGCTCAACTCGCCGCTGGTGCTGCCCTCCCCGGGCGCTTCGCAGCTCGCGATCATGGACATGAACGGCGACGGCATGGCCGATCTGATCTCCGCGGACTACAACGTCTCGCTGTTCCTGCAGTCCTCGCCCGGCACCTTTGCCGCTCCAATTTCGCTTTATCCAGGCGGTGCGAACTGGGTCGCGGTCGGCGACCTCAATGGCGACGGCATGCCTGATGTCGTCGTGACCGACGATACCGGCGTGCACGTGCTCATGCACACGGGCGCCGCCAGCGCGACGACCTATGCAGCGCCGGTGACCGTGTTTACGCAGACCGCGAACATGAATGTGTCCGGATGGAATCTGGTCGCCGTGGCCGACGTCAACGGCGACGGACTGAACGACCTCGTCATCACTGACCCGGGTCCGACCGGGGGCGCCGCACCGACGGTCAACGTGCTGCTGCAGGATCCGGCCAATCACGGCCAGTTCCTCGCAGCCGTCAGCTACCCGGTGGCGCAGGCGAGCCTCGCGCAGTCGATCATCGTGCGCGACCTGGACGGCGACGGCCATCCCGATATCGTCATCGGCGGAAGCGATGCGGTCAGCATTCTGTTGCAGGATCCGGCCACTGCCGGCGCTTTCCTCGCGGCTACCAATTTTGCGGCGCCCTGCGCCAATGAAATCGCCGTGGCGGACGTCGACGGCGACGGACGGCTGGACATCGTGATCGCAAGCGGACCCACCCATCCGGTGGTCAGCGGCGTGACCACGACGCATCCGGGCGTGTTGCTGCAGAGCGCGGTGACGGCCGGGACATTCGCGGCGCCTGTCGATCTGCCCTGAGGGCCGGTAAGCGATTACCGCGGCGCCGGGGCCTGCGTCGCGCCCAAAGTGTGAACTGCTTGGCGCTGCCGGCAGTGTGAGGCGCGTCTCGTCGCCGCACTGACTTAATACTGTGACGCCGCTTTGATCTGGCGCAGGTGCGCAACCGCTAGGCTCCCGAGGTCGGGTATCCGACTGACGGATCGGGCCGTATGCGTGTTCGCGCCAAAGTGACCATCCTGCTTGCGCTGCTGTTTGCAGCGCTGATTGCCGCACAGTGGGCGATCCAGCAGCGGCTGATGCTGCCGCGCTTCGTGGAACTTGAACGCGACAGCGCACGCACCGACATGCAGCGCGTCGTGCTCGCAGTCGAACGCGAGCAGCAGGCGCTGACCGCGCAGGTGGCCGACTGGGGCAACTGGCGCGAACTGTGGAAATTCATGCAGGGGAGCAATCCCGGCTTCGTCGACGCCAGTCTCACCGACATCTCGTTCCGCACCGCCAAGATCGACTACATGGCGGTGATGGCCACCGACGGGCATTACCTGTGGAGCCACGGCCCCTACGCCGCTTCCGGCCGCGCGCAATCGCTCCGTCTGAACCACGACGACCAGCTCGAGATCGCGTGGCAGCGCGCGCTGGAGGGCGGCCAGCCCGTCAGCGGACTGATCTCCACGGACCGCGGCGTGCTGATCGCATCCAGCGCACCGATTCTCGACGGCTTTGGTCACGGACCCGCGCGCGGACTCGTCATCATGGGCCGGCTGCTGAACCACGCCGAACTGCTGCGGCTCGGCAACCAGGCGCAGACCGTGCTCGATATGCGCCCCTGGGGTGCCGACAGCGCCGCGGATGCACTGCTGCAGCGCGCGCAGGGCGGCAAGAACGAGCGGCTCACCGAAACGGATACCACCACGCGCATCGAGCGTGTGTTCAGCAATCTCTCGGGTACTCCGCTGCTGGCGCTCGGCATCAACGTGCCGCGCACCATCTCGCATCGCGGCGCCGAAGCCGTTCAATACTCGACCCGCCTGCTGGGCGCGGCGGTCTGCATCGCGCTGGCCGCGCTGCTGGTGCTGCTGGGCCGGATCGTGCTCAGTCCGCTGGCCCGCGTCACCGAACACGCGCAACGGATCGCCGCGGCTGATGATCTTTCGGCGCGCCTGAGCTATCACCGGCAAGACGAGCTCGGCACGCTGGCAAACGCCTTCGACAACATGGTCGAGCGCCTGGCAAGTTCGCGCCGCGAACTGATCGACCGCTCGTTCGAATCGGGCGCGGCCGAGAATGCCAGTGGCATCCTGCACAATCTCGGCAATGCGATGACGCCGCTGTCGGTCAACATCTCGGGACTGCAGCAGCAGCTCGCCGCCGTGCCGGCCGACGACCTGCGCATGGCGCTGGAAGAGCTGCGCAGTGGCACGCCCGATGCGGCTCGGCGCGCCGACCTGGAGCAGTTCGTGCAGCTGGCGGCCGCCGAACTGGCGCACGCCGTACAGCACGGCAGCGAAAAGCTGCGCAGCATCGTCGAACAGACTGACGTCATGCAGGCGGTGCTGGCCGAGCAGCGCCGCCATCAACGCAATGAACCCGTGCGGCAACTGATGACGCCCGCGGAGCTGATCGCGCGCGGCCTGCAGCAGATCGCGCCCATGCACCGTGAGCGGCTGGCGGTGGATCTGTCGCCGACGCTGGCCGCGATCGGCTCACTGTCGCTGCCGTGCACGACACTTGCCATGGTGGTGCAGAACCTGTCGCAGAATGCAGCCGAGTCCGCGGCCCAGGCCGGCATCGGCCGCGCGCGGCTGCGCTTCGACGCGGAACAGACGACCACCCCTGACGGCCGGCCGGCGCTGCGCCTGGTGGTAAGCGACGATGCCGCCGGCATCGATCCTGAGCAGCTGCCACGGCTGTTCCAGAAAGGCTATTCGACCAAGTCGCAGGCGACCAATTCCGGCCTCGGCCTGCACTGGTGCGCCAACACATTGCACGCCATCGGTGGTGCGATTTCCGTGCACAGCGATGGCGCCGGCTGCGGCGCGCGTTTTGAAATCCTGATTCCCCTGCCAGCGGCCAGTCCGCAGATCGAGGAGCGAGCGGCATGAAACCCAAATCAAGTACTGTGAAACCAGGTACTGAAAGCCCGCTGCGGGTACTGGTTGCGGACGACGAGCCCGCCATCCGCGAAGCCTATCGCCAGGTGTTCGGCGAAGCCGATCTGCGCGCCGACCTGGACGCGATCCAGGATCTGCGCGCCAAACTGTTCAACAAGACGGCGGCCACCGGCGGCGGCGCTGTCCGGCGCCGCACCTTCGAGGCGATGATCTGCAGCAGCGCAGCCGAAGTGGTCGCCGCGGTCGGCGAGGCCGTGGCAACCGGCAATCCCTATCCGGTCGTGTTCCTCGACATGCGCATGCCGCCGGGCGAAGACGGCGCGTGGGCGGCCTCGCGCATCCGCGACCTGGACCCTGATGCCGAGATTGTAATCTGCACTGCCTACTCGGACGTCGACCCCGCCAACATCGGCGGCCACGTGCCGCCGCAGGACAAGATCTCGTTCCTGCAGAAGCCGTTCCATCCGCACGAAGTGCGGCAGATGGCCGTCGCGCTGTACAGCAAGTGGCGCGCCGAACGGCACATCGCAAGGCTGGCGTATTTCGATTCGCTCACCGGGTTGCCGAACCGCGAGCACTCGATGTCACGGCTCGAAACCGTGCTGCAACTCGGTGGTGCGAGCAAGCAGTCCACCGCGCTGCTGTATATCGATCTCGACAATTTCAAGCGCATCAACGACACACTTGGCCACAGCGCCGGCGACGAGTTGCTGAAGCAATCCGCTGCCCGCCTGCGCGAAGCCCTCGAAAGCCTGGCCGGCGGCGGCGCGCACCGTCCTGGCGCGGGTGACCTGGGTCGGCTGGGCGGCGATGAATTCATAGCGATCCTGCCCGAGCTTGCCACGCGCGAAGCCGCATCGGCCGCGGCCGATGCGATCATCATCGCGCTGCAGCACCCGGTGAAACTCGGCCATCACGAGATTGTCGTGACGCCCAGCGTCGGCATCGCGATCAGCCCGGACGACGGCACCGATGCCGCCACGCTGCTGCACAATTCCGATCTGGCGATGTATTTCTCCAAGCGGCGCGGCCACGGCGCCTGGGCCTTCTACGACGCGACCATGAGCGACGGCGCGCTGCGCCGCCTTACGCTCGAGGGGAAGCTGCGCGGCGCGCTCGACCGCCAGGAATTCGGCCTGCATTACCAGCCGCAGTTCGAGCTCGTATCGGGTGCGCTGTCGGGCTTCGAGGCGCTGCTGCGCTGGACACATCCGGAACTGGGTTCCGTGCCAGTGCTCGAATTCATCGAGATCGCCGAGGACACCGGTTTGATCGTGCCGATCGGCGAATGGGTGCTGCGCACCGCCTGCGCCCAGGCACGCCAGTGGCGCGACCAGGGGCTGCCGTTCGGCCGCATTTCCGTCAACGTCTCGGGCACGCAGTTCCTGCAGCGCGACTTCCCGGAGCTGGTGGCGCGCGTGCTGCATGAATCCGGCCTCGAGCCGAAGTGGATCGAACTCGAGATCACCGAGACCGTCGTCATGCGCGATGAAGCCTGGGCCGAGAAGGCGCTGGCGAGCCTGCGCGCGGTCGGCGTGACGCTGGCGATCGACGACTTCGGCATCGGCTACTCGAGCCTGGGGCGCCTGCGCCACCTGGCCGTCGATCGGCTCAAGGTCGACCGTTCCTTCGTCAGCAATCTCGAGTCCGAAGTGCGTGACCGCTCGATTGCCAGCGCGATCATCAAGATGTCGCGCACGCTCGGCATCGGCGTGGTCGCCGAGGGCGTCGAGACCTTCAACCAGATGCTCTACCTGCAGGAGCAGGAGTGCGAGTCGGCGCAGGGCTACCTGTTCAGCCGTCCGCTTCCGACCGCCGACGCCGAAGTGCTGCTGCGGCGCGTGGCGGCCAACGTCGACCTGAGCCGTACCGAGAGGCTCCGGCACCTGGCGGCTGAGACGCCCTCCGAGGCTACCAAAGGCTGACGCGTTTCTCAGGCGGCAGGTACATCTTGTCGCCGGGCTTGATGCCAAAGGCCTCGTAGAAGGCTGGCTGGTTCATCAACGGCAGCAGACCGCGCAACGGCTCGGGCGAATGCGGATCCGTTTTCATTTCCAGGATCGCTTCGTTGGTGCGGATCTTCTGCATCCAGATGTGGGTGAACCCCATATAAAAACGCTGGTCGCCACTCAGGCCGTCGAGCACAGGCGCGGGCTTGCCGCCCCGTGAAATCTGATACGCCTTGTAAGCGATGGCGAGGCCGGAGTTGTCGGCAATGTTCTCGCCGAGCGTAAGTTCCCCGTTGACGTGGAAGCCCGGCACCGGTTCGCGCGCCGAGTACTGCGCGACCAGCATGCTGGTCTTCGCCTTGAAGCGCTTGTAGTCGTCCTTCGTGAACCAGCCAGGCGTGCCGAGCAGGTTGCCGTTGCCGTCGTACTGACTGCCTTCGTCGTCGAAACCGTGGCTGATCTCGTGGCCGATGACCGAGCCGATGCTGCCGTAGTTGACCGCGTCATCCGCCGCCGGGTTGAACAGCGGCGGCCGCAGAACTGCAGCGGGAAACACGATCTCATTCATTTCCGGGTTGTAGTAGGCGTTGACCGTCTGCGGCGTCATGAACCACTCGTTGCGGTCGATCGGCTTGCCGAGTTTCTTCAGGTTGCGGTTGGATTCGAATACGCGCGCCGCCAGCACGTTGCCCATCAGGTCATCATGTGTGGTGGAAAGCGCGCTGTAATCCCGCCAGGTGACGGGATACCCAATCTTGGGCGTGAACTTGGCCAGCTTCTCCTGCGCCTTCTGCTTCGTATCCGGGCTCATCCAGTCGAGCTTGTCGATGTCCTCGCGGTAGGCGGCGAGCAGGTTTTTCACCAACTGGTCCATGCGCGCCTTGGACTCCGGCGGGAAATACCGCGCCACGTAGATCTTGCCGAGCGCTTCGCCCATTGAGACCTCGACCAGGCCGACGCCGCGTTTCCAGCGCGGCCTGTTCTGCGGAACATCGCTTAGCGCCGTGCCATAAAACGCAAAATTCTCGTCCACGAAAGCCTTCGGCAGGTACGGCGCCAGGTCGCTCAACAAATGCCAGCGGAAATAGGTCTTCCACACCGGCAGCGGCGTGCTGGCCAGCAGTGCGGCGAAGCTGGTCATGTAGCTCGGCTGCTTGATGACCAGGTAATCGGTCGCGCCGGCGACACCGGAAGCCTTCAGATAGGCTGGCCAGTCGAAACCCGGGGCCAGCTTCGCCAGCTTCGCGAATTCGTATTTGTTGTAGGTCTTGACAGGATTCCGGTTGTCGACCTTGGTCCACTGCACTTTGGCCAGGGCCGTCTCGAGCGCAAAGATCTGCCTGGCCTCATCGGCCGCGTTGCTGTCGCCGGCCAGCTTCAGCATCGACTCCACATGCTTCAGGTATTGATCGCGCGCCTGCTTGAGCTTGGCATCGTTCTGCAGGTAGTAGTCCCGGTCAGGGAGCCCGAGACCATCCTGGCCGAGGTCGTACACGTAGCGGGTCGCATCCTTTGCATCCTGATGCACCTGTGGCGAGAACGGTGCGGGCACGCCGATGAGGTTGAAGTGCGCGATCAGCGCAGCGATCTGCTGTTTGTCCTTCAGCGCATCGATCGCAGCGAACTCCTTCGCCAGCGGCGTCACGCCCAGCTTCTCGACCGCGGCCTCGTCCATGAAGGTGGCGTACAGGTCGGCAATCTTCTGCTGGTCCGGATCGGCCGGATCCGCGTGCTTCTGCAATCCCTCGATGATGGCGCGCGCCTGTTCCCGCGCATCATCGACCAGCTTGTCCCAGGGATCGTAGCTGACCTTGTCCGGCGGAATCTGGAAGCTCGCCAGCCACTTGCCGTTGACGTGCTGGTAGAAATCGTCCTGCAGGCGGACGCTGTCGTCGATGTACTGCAGTTCGATGCCTGAACCCAGCGGCGCTGGCTGCGCGCTGGCCGTGGGTGGCGTGCTGGCACTGTGCTGCTGGCTGCAAGCGCTGGCAAGGACTGTGGCCGCGACCGCTACGATCAGATATTTCATGAGCTTCCCCGCGAATCGGTTTTCGCTATTGTTAAGGTCTATTCTCGCACAATCGCGCTGGGCGTAGCAGCACGAGATCAGTATGCGGCGCCTGTTAGAATCGATTTTGCCACGGAGGTTCCATGGAACCCATCGGCTTCGTACGCGCGCCGCTGGAATCGAAAGCCGAAGCCGCGCGCCAGCCCGCGGCCGCCACCGGTACTCATGGGCGCATTGAGCTGCTCGCAGGCCACAATTTCGAGCACGCGCTCGATGATCTCGCCGGCTGGGAATACATCTGGGTCATCTTCCACTTTCATCTCAATGAAGGCTGGCGGCCCAAGGTCCTGCCACCACGCAGCACCACGGGGCGCAAAGGCGTGTTCGCGACGCGCTCGCCACATCGCCCCAACGCGCTCGGCCTGTCGGCGGTGCGGCTGGAGCGCATCGACGGGTTGACGCTGCACCTGGGCGAACACGACATGCTTGACGGTACGCCGGTACTCGACATCAAGCCTTACGTCGCCTACACCGATGCGCACCCGCAGGCGCGCAGCGGCTGGCTCGAGGACGCGGGCTGCGCGGCCAGCGGCGCTTCGGCGAGCGGCGTCACGCCCGCGGATCCGTAGACNNTCGAAGTGCTGATGGATCCGCTGGCCGCACAGCAAGCCGCGTGGATCGAATCGCGCACCGGGCTTGCGATCGGCGAGCGCATCCGCGCCACGCTCGCACTCGGCCCCGAACCACATCCGTACCGGCGCATCCGGCGCGAGGGCGATACGCTGCAGCTGGCGGTGAAGGAATGGCGGGTGCGATTTACCGTTACGGAGCGACTTGTCCGGGTGGCGGAAATATCAACGGGCTACCGTGCCTCGCAGCTCGCCGCTGCGCAGCCGGGCGCAGAGCCGCTCGACGCGCACCGCGAGTTCGTGTTGCGCTTTCCGAGGCACGCGGTGACGGCCACCTAGTCAGCGGTGCCATGGGCCAGCGGCGATATCTCCTTGAACTCCGCGGGCACGGTTGAGTCCATTTCACCTGATTCGTATTTCTTCAACGTTTCCTGCAGTGGACCCAGGGCCCAACCCAGCCGCTTTGCCTTGAATATCGCCCGCTCCTGTGTCCCCCGCGCGGTGGCAAAGTTGCCGTTGGCCGCCTGTGCAGCGGCATACGCCAGGGCGTAGTCAGGGTCATCACGACGATCTGGCAGCAGTGACTCCGCCAGTTGCAGCGCCAAGTGTGTGTCCCGCAGGCCCGTGTCGCGCGCGGAAGCGCGAACCCAGACGACTTTGCGGACGAGCGTCGGATCTCCAGCTGTTGCTGCTTCGTTTAGCAACCGAATGTACTGGGCGCGTTCATCGGGATCGAGAATGCGGTTGTAAGTCGCTTCGATGATACGTGCGAGTACGGCCACCGCTCCGTCGGTTGCCGCCCGGAGCCTCCACACCGAGACGTCTTGTGGTACGCACAGGCTCCGCGAAAGCACCGCCTCGGATTCAGCGTACCCTCTGAGAGCCGATGCAATCAGGATATCGTCACTATCAGTAATGCTCGAATCCCGAACGTACTCATAAGTCAGGCCCAGGTCCGACAACACAACCCACAGCGCTTCACCGACCGGATCGCCGCCTGCCGCAGCCGTATGCAACCTTTGGACTGCCCCCGCGCGCAGCATTTCTTCCCGCTTATCGGGTCTGAAATTGATGCTCAGGAATTTCCACGTACCGATGGGCTGCCCGTCTTGGGTTGCAGGCGAAAATCTGGCGTGCAAGACGGTTACCAAAGCGGCTTCCTGAAAACCCTGACGCCAGCCCAACGGAAACGACGCATCGACCACAGGGTTTTTGGCTCGGCCGTCAGTGTCCACCCACAAGCGCACGCGCACCACGGCGGGGAGACCATCCTCCAATCCCGCGGATGGATACCGGTTGGGCAGTTCAGTGGGAATTGCAAGTGTCTTGGCAGGAATCCAAATTGCGCGTCGCGTCGCCACCGGCGGTGCGTCCGGCGGCTTTTCCCAAGCTTTGTGGCACGCCGCGAGCGCCTCCTTCAACCTCAGCGCCACGGCTGCCCGCCCGTAATGTGCGATGACGGCCTCTGCTTTGGACTTCCCCGCCGTATCGGCCGCGTCGCTAAGCTCACGCAGTTGCGCGTCACTAACCTGGGCACCGAGTTGCCGTGCCGCGGTGAGCCAGCCAAGTGCCGCGCCCAGATCCCGCGCGCCACCGTCGCCGCGCGCGGCCATCACGCTCAGATTCATGTCGGCGGTGGCGAGGCCGGCGTTCGCCAGCAACAGAAAATCGCGATTGGCCCCAGCCATGTCGCCGGCTTTGTAGAGCGCAACGGCAGCGTCGAAAGTGACCGGCCTGGCGTCCGGTATTTCATTGCAAGAGGCGGAACCTGACCAGAAGGCGCCGCTTGCCGCAAGGATCAGGCCCGTGGCCAGGCTGAAGCCGCCGCGCTGGAACATGATCGCCTCCCGGCACAGGTTCAGAGGTTCAAGAGTAGCGGTTCCTTGGCTCTCAATACAGTTTGCCACGCCGGACGCAGGCACGCCGATTCACGGCGCGACAATTCGTGGCACGCTTTCCGCGCGGCTGAAAGGATAAACTGTGACCGGGCCACGTCCGGCGCCTAAGGAAACAATATGAGAACAGCCCCGCAACTGATGTTCGTGTCGCTGATTCTGTCGGCAACCACGGCCCTTGCGCAGGACGCGAACACTGCCGCGATCATCGGCCGCTCTCTCACGTCCACGCCCATGGCGGAGGATCTGCGTCGGCTGACTGACGAGGTTGGCGGACGGGTCTCGGGCACGCCCGCGATGGCGCGCGCCGTCGATTGGGCGATGAACGCGTTTCGTCAGGCGGGCGTGGCCGCGCACACAGAAAGTTACACGATGCCACTCACCTGGCGCGAGGGTGCGACGCGGCTCGAGATACTGGATGGCGCGCAGTTTCCGGTTACCCTCGTCGCGGAGGGCTGGTCGGCGCCGACGCCGGCCGAGGGCATCACGGCTGATCTGCTGCACATCAGCAACGGCACGGACGCTGATTTTTCGCGCGTGGGCAAACAGGCGCGCGGCGCGATCCTGCTGATCGACTCCGCGGTGATCCAGTCCTGGGACGACCTCGAAAACGAATACGACCGCGCAATGCCGATCAAGCAGCGGGCCGTTGACGCCGGTGCACGCGCCATATTGTGGACGGCCGCACGCGAACGCCGCTTGTTGTACCGCCACACCGACACCGTCGATGGCGAGCTGTCGCCGTTGCCAATGGCGACCGTTGCACGTGAGGATGCGCTGCGGCTTGCGCGAGTGAGTGACGCCCGATCGGCCCCGTTGCGCGTGCGCTTGTCGATGCCCAACGTGGTCGGCGGCCCGGCGCCCGAACGCAATGTGATCGGCGAGATTCGCGGCCGGGAACATCCGGAACAGGTGGTGGTCCTCGGCGCTCATCTGGATTCCTGGGATCTGGGCACCGGTGCGCTCGACAACGGTTGCAACGCGGCGCTGGTGATCGCGGCCGCGCGCGCGATCCAGGCGTCGGGATTGCGGCCGCGCAGCACCATCCGCTTCGTGCTGTTCAGCGGCGAGGAAGTCGGCTTCCAGGGCTCACGCGCCTACGTCACGCAGCATCGGGCCGAACTGGACCAGATGCG
Organism: Gammaproteobacteria bacterium; assembly: GCA_003162555.1. GTDB lineage: Bacteria > Pseudomonadota > Gammaproteobacteria > Steroidobacterales > Steroidobacteraceae > FEN-1191. The sequence continues at coordinate 11,996 of PMNQ01000025.1, forward strand.
GGCGATGGTGGTCGTCGATTCTGGTGTTGGACGGATCACCGGCTTTTCACTGTCCGGCCGCGCGGATGTGCGGGAACCACTCGCGGAGCTGTTGAAGCCGCTCGGTGCCTTCGATGCCGGCCAGTTGAGTCTTTCCGGGAGCCTCGGCACCGACAATGTGGATTTCTTTCTCGAGGGCGTGCCCACATTGAGCGCCGATCAGGAACCCGCCAATTACATGCAGAACTACCACGCGGCGTCGGACACCTACGACAAGGTGGATCTGCCCCTGCTTGCGCAAAATACGGCATTCATCGCGGCCACTGTGTTTGAAATCGCCGAGCGCGCCGAGCCGCTCGGTCCGCGCCAGACTCGCGCCGAAGTGGCGCAGCTCCTCGAGCGCACGGGCCTTGCAAATGAAATGAAGGTCGGCGGATTGTGGGATGCCTGGGCGGCGGGAAAGCGGGGGCGCGCGCGGTGAGACCTGTCGGCAAAGCAATGGCGCTGGCGGCGCTGCTGTTGCTGACGATTTCCGGCGCGGCCCTGCCCAAGCCTTCGCCCGCCCCCAAAGTCACCAGTGTGCGACTCTATGTTTTCGACTGTGGAACTCTGGTCTACAACCGGCCAGAGGACTACAACCTGAAGCGCGAGGAGGTCAGGGACACCAACATGGGTGTCACCTGCTACCTCGTGGTTCATCCGAAGGGCGTGCTGCTGTACGACACGGGGCTCAACGACCGGCTCGTCGGCCGGCCGCTCTACGAGAACGTGCTCGATGGTTACGGCCAGATCAAGTTCAACACGCTGAGTGGGCAACTCGCGGACATCGGCGTCACGCCAGCCCGGATCGATTACCTCGTGCTGTCGCACTACCATTGGGACCATGTTGGCAATGCGGGAAAGTTCGCCAGCTCGACCTGGCTGGTTTACAAAGGCGATCGCGACCAGATGTTCAGCAACGCGGCGCGCGCCTATCCCTGGTTCAACCAGTACGCCGCGCTGGAGCACAGCAAGACGCAGCTGCTCAGCGGTGACTACGACGTCTTCGGCGATGGCACGGTCGTCGTGCTCGCGACGCCGGGACACACCGAAGGGCACTGTTCGCTGCTGGTGCGCCTCAGGAACACAGGGCCGGTCGTGCTCTCGGGCGATCTCTACCACTATGCGGAAGAGCGTGACCTGAATCGCATGCCGGACGAGGAAAAGACCACAGGCACCGCTGAGTCGCGCCTGAAGATCGAGGAACTGCTGCGGCGGGTCAAGGGGCAGCTGTGGATCGGCCACAGCATGGAATTCTTTCGCACGGTGCGAAAATCGCCGGCGTGGTACGACTGAGGCGCGTGTTTCGCGGCGGCTTTTCAATCCTGCTTGTAAATCCGGCCTTCCTTCATCACAACAGGACTTAACTGCCCGAGCACGAGCAGCAGCCACCCACAGGCAGCAAGTCTGGAGACCATCAGAATGCCGGCGCTGTCAGCACGATGTCGGCGTGCTGCCAGGCTGCGGCGAACTGCCGCGCGACGTCGGCGGCTGCTTTCGATTTTCCCTGCGCCTTCAGCGCTGCGCCCAGGCCATACAGTGCCCAGCCGTTGTCCGGGTTCTGTCGGAGGTCCTGACGATACACCTGCTCGGCTTCGCTGGGCTTGCCTGCCTGCAGCCAGGCTGCGCCCAGCAGCTCGCGCACCGGGAAAAACCAGTCGCGCGGCTCGTTGTAGGCGAGATGGTCCTCCGCAGCCACCGCCTGGCGGAGCGCGGCCAGCGCCTGGTCGGGTTGATGTTCAGCGTCGGCGATACGCGCCTGCACCACCGGAATGGCCACCGCCAGCACATCCCTGACCGTATTCATGCCCGCGCCGCTCTCGGCCTGCTTCGAAGCGGACAGCGACTGCATTTCGGCCGCGATCGTACGCGCTTCCGCGACACGGCCCTTTGCAGCCAGCGCCATCGCGCGACCGTACAGGAAGCCCGCGTGCAATCCGATGAGCCTTGCGTCGGGCGCCGGCATCGCCAGCAGCTCATCCCACAGGCCGAAGCGCACGCGCGCCGTGTACTGTTCCGCCACGTACCAGTCGGCACCGGGCATCGCCAGCAACATCGCATCCGCAACCGCCTTGCGCGAACTGTCCGCGGCCGCAATCGTCTCGGCCCGGCGCCCCTCCATGGCCGTGGAAGCCGCGAGAAACTGGAAGTTGTGCGCGGCATACATGGTGGCGTAGTAGTCCGGCAAATTTGTGCGCGCCATGTAGACGTCGTCATCGGCAACGCCGCGGCGATTGGCCTCGGCGGCCTCCTCGTAGCGGCCGATGCGCTGCATGATGTGCGCGGGCATATGCACCATGTGTCCGGCCGCCGGCATCAGGCTTTTGAGGCGTTCGGCGGCGGCCAGCGCCTTGTCGGGATGCGGCGAGGCCTCGAGGGTGTGCACGTAGTAGTGATTCGCACCGGGATGCAGTGGGTTGCGCGCCAGTACCGATTCGAGCGTCGCGACGATCTCATCGGTGCCCGCGGTCGGCTTGCCGTCCGCGCTCCATAATTTCCACGCGTTGACGTTCATCAGCGCCTCGGCGTACAGGGTCTGCACGTCGAGATCCTGCGGATATTTCCGCGCCAGGATTTTCATCGCAGCGGCATAGCTCGCGAGCACGGGCCCGGCCGTGGCCGCATCGAGCGGCGCGGCCGTCGGGTAGCGGCTGGCGAGCGTTTGGATCAGCGCCTGCTCGACCGGCGTGGCCTGCGCTGCGTGTTGCCTGGCACTGGCCAGCGCGTCGAAGGCGACCTGTGCGCGTTCCGCGGTCATGAACGGCAGGTTGTAGTTCGGACCCACGGTCAATGACACGCCCCAGTAACAGGCAGCGCAAGCTGGGTCGAGCTCGGCGGCGCGCGCGAAGGAGCGAGTGGCCTCATCGTGATTGAAGGCCCACATGAAGCGCATGCCCTGGTCGAAATACTGCTGCGCCGCGGGCACGGAGGTGGTGATGGCGCGATGAAAATCGCCGAGCCCCTCGAACAACTGTGCGCCATTCGCCCAGTCCGCCAGTGTCGCCGGGACGTGCATGTGCATTTCGGCCACCGCAGTGGCCGCCACGGGCTTGGGCTTGGGCGCCTCCGTATCTACGTGGCCGCAGCCACTCAATGGCACACAGGCCGCACACGCGAAGAACCAGCGAAAACTGCTCATGACTCACCCTTGTCTATAAGCACGGATGATATTCCCATGATTCTGGGTTTCAATAGTCCATGCCCGACCCACTGACAGAATTGCTCGAATGGCATCGCGACGAAGTCTCCGCGGCGGCGATGTTCGACGATCTGGCGCAGGCGGCCAGCGACGCTGACATCGCCCACAAGTGGCGCATGCTGGCTCGCCTCGAACACCATGTCGCCGGACAATTGCAGGCGGCGCTGGCGGCCCGCGGCGTTGCAGTGCCGGCGCCGGACGTGGATGAGCTCCGCCGCACGGCGGAGGGCAATCCTTACCTCAACCTGTCTTGGCAGCAGGCGATGGCGGAGCTACGGCCCGCACTCATCGGCTACGTGCGCGACTTCGAATCAGCGGAGGCGCGCATGCCCGCCGATCTGCTGCCGCTCGCGCGCTTCGTAACGGCGCACGAACAGGCACTGCTGGACTTCGTGGTGCGTGAGCTCGACCACGACGGCATCGATTCGCTGGATCCGGTGTGCAGCGTGCTCGACAGTGCGCCCCAGTCTGCGACAGCGGGCGCCGCCCAGTCCGCTACTTAGTGCACTTGTTCGTTTGCAGCACGACCTCCCCGGTCTCCAGCAGCGACTTGAGGTTGGACATGATGCTCGGCCAGCCGCCAGAAACCGCCTGAATGAATTTCGAATCCGGGCGTTCCATGGCATGCGTGATGCTCAGCTTCACGGCCTGGGCGCCGAGGTCAGGGACCGCTTCGATTTCGATGGTGCANNTACTTGCGGATGAAATCCGTGGTCGTGAGCGCCGACCACAGGCGCTCGGGCGTGGTGCGGATAAAGGTGACGTAAACGAAGGTAGACTTGTTCATTGCAATTCGCTCTCCAGGCGTCGTTTCAGTTCCTGCAGCGCCCTCAGGCGCGGCTTCTCGAATTTGCTGAGCCAGCGCTCATAAATGCTCTGCAAGGGCACCGGATTGAGGAAGTGCA
>PMNQ01000045.1 GCA_003162555.1 Gammaproteobacteria bacterium
CCTGCCCCTGCGGCAGCGGCAAAAAATACAAGCACTGTTGCGGGCAGGTGGCCGCTGCCGGAACCAAGGCGATTACCCCGCTGCCGCCCGCAAGCGTCAGCGTCCACGAAATTGGCGCACTGGTAGAGCATCTGAACCAGGACCGACCTGATGAAGCCGAGCGTGCCGCGCGTGCGCTGTTGGCCAGGCAACCCGAGGCCGGCATCGCCTGGAAGATCCTGGGCGTGGCGCAACTGCGCCAGGGCGCCGACGCTTTGCAGGCCCTGCAGAAAGCGGCTGCTCTGATGCCGGCGGATGCCGAGTCGCACCGTAACCTGGGCGCGTACCTGCACGATCATGCCCAGTGGGAAGCTGCCGTGGCCAGTCTGCGCCGCTCGCTTGCACTCCAGCCCGACGACGTCGAGGCGCTGATCGATTGCGGCAATGCCCTCAAGGCGCTGGCGCATCCGGCCGAGGCCCTGCCCCTATACCAGCGCGCGCTCGCGCGCAATCCGCGCCATGCTGAAGCCCACAACAACCTGGGCAACGCATACCTGCAGCTGGGCCACTACGAAGACGCAGCCCGCTGCTACCGGGCGGCGCTGGCCCTCAGACCGCAGGATCTGCAGGTGCTCGCCAACCTCGGCGCCGTATTGCGCGACCTCGGTGAGCGCAACGCGGCCCGGGCCATCTACGCCCACGCGGTCGAGCTGGATGCAGCCAATGCCGAGATGCATTGCAACCTGGGCGGCGTGTTGTTCGAGTTGCGGCGGGTCGAGGAAGCCGCCGCGAGCTACCGGCGCGCGCTGGAACTGCAACCGCGCTGGGTGCCGGCCCACCTCGGTCTTGCGCTGGTGCTGCGCCAGCAGCGGCGGGCAGCCGAGGCGGAGAGCAGCTGCCGCGCGGCGCTGACCATCGAGCCGGACAATGTCGAGGCGCTCGCTTCGCTCGGAGAATTGTTGGCGGATCGTGGCAAGTTCGCGGAGGCGGAGCCACTGTTTGAGCGCGCCATCGCCATCAACCCGGATTTTGCGCCGGCCTACGCGAGTATCGCCTCGCATCGGCGCATGACCGGCGCGGATGCCGCCTGGCGCATCGGCGCGGAGCGCCTGCTCGGTGGGCGGGTGCCGCTGGCGCATGAGATCAGCCTGCACTACGCGCTGGGAAAGTATTTCGACGATCTGGGCCAGTACGACGACGCCTTCGGGCACTTCCGCCAGGCCAACGAACTCACCCGGCGCCTGGGCGCGAAATACGATCGTGCGAGGCTGGTCCGGCGCGTGGATGAAATCATCGCCCGCTTCGGCGCCGCATCCATAGATGCGCCAGCGACTGAGGCGCAAGCAGATGCCGGCATGTCGGAACTGCCGGTACTCATCATCGGCATGCCCCGTTCAGGGACTTCGCTCGCGGAACAGATACTCGCCTCCCACCCTGATGTATACGGCGCGGGCGAAGTCATCTACTGGAATGGCAGCTACGACCGCTTCCGGCGCGCCGAGGCCGAGGGCCAGAGTGCAGCCGGCTTGCTGGCCGGCATGCGCGAGGAATACCTGGCGCGCCTGCACGCCGTGGCCGGCGCCGCAACGCGCGTCGTCGACAAGATGCCGGGCAATTTTCTGTACGCCGGCCTGATCCACGCGGCGCTGCCGCGCGCGCGCATCATCCACATGCAGCGTCATCCGTTCGACACCTGCCTGTCGATCTACTTCCAGAATTTCTACAACATCGGTCCTTACGCCAACGACCTGGAAGACCTGGCGCATTACTACGCGCAATACCTGCGCATCACCGATCACTGGCGCGCCACGTTGCCGGCGGCGAACCTGCTGGAGGTCCCGTACGAGTCACTGGTGGCCGACCCCGACACCTGGAGTCGCCGGATGGTGGATTTCATGGGCCTTGCCTGGGACCCACGTTGCCTCGAATTCCACAAGACCGATCGTGTGGTCATCACAGCCAGCAAATGGCAGGTGCGCCAGAAGATCAGCACGAAATCGGCCGGGCGCTGGCGCAACTACGAGAAATTCATCGCGCCGCTCCAGCCGCTGCAGCGCCTGTTGGAGCACAATTGACCTGATGGAATCGACCGCCGCAACCAACTCGCCGTCCACGCTCGAAGCAGAGGTGCAGCACATACGCACACTGCTGGAGCGCAAGCAGTATCTTGACGCCCAGGCAGCAGCAGCGGCGCGCGCGCTGGAAGTGCCGCAGAACCGCGACATCCTGTACATGCTCGCGGTCGCCCTGCGCTACCTGAATCGCATTCCGGAGGCGCTGGCGACGCTTGAGCGGCTCGCAGAGCTCCACCCCGGTTTCAGCCGGCTCTACCAGGAGCGCGGCCATTGCTGCGTGGCCCTGCGCGATGCGCCGCGGGCCATCGAGGCCTACCTCCGGGCCGTGAACATCAATCCCGCGCTGCCAGCGAGCTGGGCCAAGCTGGAGATCCTGTGCCGCATGGCGGGCGACCCGGCCAATGCCGCGGTGGCTGCTGACCATGTCGCCACCCTGAAGCATCTGCCGCCTGAGGTGGTGACCGCCACGGCCTTGTTTTCCGACGGCGAACTGGCGCAGGCGGAGCAGATCCTGCGTCCCTACCTGCTCGAGCACGGCAATCATATCGAGGCCATGCGCCTGCTGGCGCGGATCGGGCTGGCGCAGGAAGTCTATGACGATGCCGAGGTGTTGCTCGCCGCAGTGCTGGAGCTCGCCCCCGGCTACGACGCCGCCCGCGCGGAGTATGCCCAGGTGCTCCTGGAGCGACATAAACACCCGCAGGCCCAGCGGGAGCTTGCGGCACTGCTTAGCCGCGACCCTGCAAACCGGCGGCTCAAGGCGCTTTACGCCACCGCATCCATTGGTGTGGGCGAACACGAGAAGGCGCTTGCTCTCTACCAGGAGCTGCTGGTCGACGCACCGAAAGCCGCCGATCTGCAATTGTCGATTGCTCACGCCCTCAAGACCATGGGCAGGCAGGAAGCCGCCGTCGACGCTTACCGCGCTGCCGCCGCGATACGGCCTGACTTCGGCGACGCCTACTGGAGCCTCGCCAACCTGAAGACTTACCGCTTCACCGATGTCGAGTTGACGCGCATGCGCAGCGAGGAGTCGGCCCCATCCGTGTCAGTGACGGACCGCTATCACCTTTGTTTCGCGCTCGGCAAGGCCCTGGAGGATCGGGGCGAGTATGCCGAGTCCTACCGTTATTACGAGCGGGGCAATAGCCTGAAGCGGTCGGAGAGTCGATTTCGGATGGAGCCTATCGAGCGCAATACGCGCCTGCAGAAGGAAATCTGCACGCGCGAGTTTTTCGCCAGCCGGGCCGACGTCGGCGCCCAGAGCCTGGAGCCGATATTCATAGTCGGCTTGCCCCGCTCGGGATCAACACTGCTCGAACAGATACTGGCCTCGCACAGCCAGGTCGAGGGCACCCAGGAGCTCGCCGAAATTCCCAGGATCGCGCACGATCTGCAGGGATTCAATCCAGACTCCGAGAATCCGCGCTATCCGCGAGCCCTGGCGGAGATGACACCAGCAGATTTCCTGAGGCTCGGCGAGCAATATCTGGACGACACGCGCGTGTACAGAACTGGCAAACCGCGCTTCATCGACAAGATGCCCAACAACTTCCGTCACCTGGGCCTCATCCGGTTGATGCTGCCGCGCGCCCGAATCATCGATGCCCGGCGTGAGCCGATGGCCTGTTGCTTCAGTAACCTCAAGCAATTGTTTGCCAACGGCCAGGAGTTCACCTACAGCATTGGCGACGTTGCCCGTTACTACCGCACCTATCTGGAACTGATGAGGCACTGGGACCAAGCACTGCCCGACTGGGTGCTGCGCGTGCACCACGAAGATGTCGTCAATGACCTCGATGGCAGCGTGCGACGCATGCTCGATTTTTGCGGCCTGGAGTTCGAGCCGCGGTGCATCGAGTTCCACAGGACGGAGCGCAACGTGCGCACCGCCAGCTCCGAACAGGTGCGCCAACCGCTGTATCGCGAGGGGCTCGACCAGTGGAAGCACTTTGAGCCGTGGCTTGGCCCGCTCACGCATGCCCTCGGTGACGCGTTGACCCGGTATCGCGACCCCTGAACCGACTGCGAGCGAGAGTCTGCGGGGTCCGTACCGAGAGCCAATGTTCGTTACCGCACTGACCCAATCTCCCCCAGAGTGCAACCTCGCCGCGCATTGTCGGTAGTCCGTGTACTGCCCCGGCCGCTACTTCGGTCTACACCTAGTCCCTAGGTAGATGCCGCGATAGGCGCTCCCGGCGCGCGTAGCTAGTCTCGCGCCCGAGGGCAAACGCGGCTGGCGCCAGCCTAAATCCGGGAGAGAGTAATGATGATCACGCGAATGTTGGCGGGCAACCGCGGTTACTGCGCAGCCATGCTGGCCGCAGCGCTGGTGGCGCCGGCCGCGCAGGCGGTGCCGAGCTTTGCACGCCAGACGGGCATGGCCTGCGAGGCCTGTCACACGGTGTTCCCGGAACTCACCCATTTCGGGCGCATGTTCAAGGCCAACGCCTACACGATCGACAACCTCAAGCCGGTGCGCGGCGTCTCGGCGACGAAAGAGGAAATGCTCGCCCTGAGCGGCCTGCCGCCAATCTCGCTGATGGTGCAGGTGTCGCAGACCAGCATCTCCAAACCCATTCCGGACGGTGTGGGCAATTTCTCGCAGAGCAGTTCGGTGGCCTTCCCGCAGCAGATCAGCCTTTTCTATGCCGGCAAGATCGCACCGCGACTGGGCGCCTTCATCCAGCTGACCTACGGCAATGACGAGGGCACGATCGGCATAGACAATGTGGACCTGCGTTGGGCCGACAACAAATTGCTGCCTGGCGACAAGAGCCTCATCTACGGCATCACCGCCAACAACAATCCGACCGTGCAGGACCTGTGGAACAGCACGCCTGCGTTTGGTTATCCCTACGCCTCGAGCAACGCCAACGTGTCACCGCTCGCCGGCACGCAGATCGATGGCGCGCTGGGCCAGGACATCGCGGGCGTCAGCCTGTACGCGATGTGGAACGAATCCCTGTACGGTGAGATCGGCACCTATCGCTCTGCGAAGCAGGGCGCGGCCAACGCTCTGACCGGCGCCGCGGGCCCCCTGGATGGCACGACCTCGAACGTCATCGTGGGCGGTGCACCCTACTACCGGCTCGCCTACGAATACCTGTGGGGCCGCAATTCCCTGTCGGTCGGCCTCTACGGCGCCACCTTCAAGCTGGTGCCCGGCGGATCGACCGATGCTCCCGGGACGCTCAGCGGCCCGGCCAATGAGTTCCGCGACACCGCCGAGGACTTCCAGTACCAGTTCATCGGCGACCAGCACCTGTTCACTCTCGCCGGGACGCGCATCAGCGAGAAGATGACGCTGAACGCGAGCTTCGGCGACGGCCTGGGCGCCGACAACCTGCGCAACGATCTCACGACCACCCGCATCACGGGCACCTATTACTACCAGCGAAAGTACGGTGCCGTGCTGGGCATGTTCTCCACAACCGGGAGCCTGGATACACAGCTGTACGCCGCGATTTCCGCAGACAATCCCTTGGTGGGAGTGGTCACCAGCGCCAGCAACAAGCCGGACACCAAGGGATGGATTGCCGAGCTGAACTACATGCCCTGGCTCAACACGCGGATTTCACTGCAGGACACGCAGTACACGAAGTTCAACGGCGGCGGCAGCAACTACGACGGCTTCGGCCGCAATGCCGGCGACAACAACTCGCTCTACCTGCTGGTCTGGTTCAACTACTGAGGCGCATGCACATGAAAACACTCATTGTGACCGCAAGCGCAGTAGCCGCATTGTTGATGGCGCAGGCGAGCCTGCCAGCCGATGAAGTCTCCGCGGAGGCCCACCTCGCCGCCCGGCACGTGGCTGTCATGACCTGCGCCACCTGCCATGGCCCGCAGGGCCGCAGCATCATGCCGAAGTTTCCGGCGCTCGCGGGCCAGCATCCGAAGTACCTCGCGGCCCAACTCCAGGCCTTCAAGGCGCAGACGCGTGGCGATGCCGACGCCCTGGGCTACATGTGGGGCATGGCCGCACCGCTCAGCGATGAGATGATCGCGGCTCTCGCCGGATACTACGGCGCGCAGACGCCGGGCGCGGGCTCGTCTGGTGACGCCGGTGCGATTGCGCGCGGCGCCGACATCTACGCCAATGGCGTGGCCGCGGAAGGCATTCCACCCTGCATCGCCTGCCACGGGCCGGGCGCCGTGGGCACGGACGAGTATCCGCGGCTCGCCGGACAGCATGCGCAGTACCTGCTCAAGCAGCTGCGTTCATTCCAGAACAACATGCGCAATGTCGCCGTGATGCACGGCGTCGCGCAGGATCTGAAGATCAGCGAGATGGAGTCGGTCGCGGCCTACCTGCAATCGCTCCGCTAAGGCAGGCGCGGAAATCGGGCCATCGCCTCGATGTCATTGAGTTCCTGGTCGTTGCGCACGTAGAGCCGGCTCGCGTCGCGCAGCGGCTGAAAATCCCAGGGCGTGTAACGGCCGCTGCGCAGTGCCGCGTATACGAGATGACGGCGGCGCTGGCTGGCGAGCACCTCGGCGTGCAGCGTGGGCAGCGACCAGCGCCGCGCAATCTCGGCGCGGAAATCCGTGACTACCCGCGCGTGCTCGGCTCGCACGGCGAGGTTGACGCGCTCCTGCGGATCCGAGGCGAGGTCGTAGAGCTGATCGGAATCCACCGGCGAGTGAATGAATTTCAGCCGGTCTCTCCGGATCATCACCACGGGCGCAATCGCGGATTCGGCCAGGTACTCACCGATCACCTCGCCGCCGTGCGCGCCCGCGGCCGGCTTGCCGCGGGTGCCTTCGAGCGCGGGCACCAGGCTGTGTCCATCCACCGGTACGGCGTAGTCCGCCGCACGGCCATCACTGCCGAGCTCCACCAGTGTCGGCAGGACATCCAGCAGCGATGCCGGTGCGCTCACCCGCCGCGGCGCAAAGCGGCCCGGTGCCGATACGATGAGCGGGATGCGGCAGGCCGGCTCGAAGAAACTCATCTTGTACCAGAGGCCACGTTCGCCAAGCATGTCGCCGTGATCGGCCAGCACCATGACGATGGTGTTCTGATCCAGGCGCGCCTCCTTGAGCGTCGCGAGCAGCGTACCGACCTGGTCATCGACATAGGACACGGCGCCGAGATAGGCACGGCGCGCGGCGCGCACCTGGGCCGCGCTCGGTTGCTGCAACCCGAGGCCGATGACGTGGCGTATGCGCCGCGAATGCGGATCGTCGTCGACCGCATCCTGCGCCACGGCGGGCATGTCGATATCCGCGTCGCGATAGCGGTCCCAGTAGGCCTGCGGCACGACATAGGGATCGTGCGGATGGGTCATCGACACCACCAGGCAGAACGGCCGTCGATCCCTGCCACGCGCAATATCGAACAGCTTCTGCCGCGCGGCGTAAACCACTTCGTCGTCGAAGTCGATCTGGTTGGTGCGCGTGCAGGGGCCGGCCTGCGTCACTGAATCCATGGTGTGATACCACCCTGGGCGCTCCTCGAAGCGCGTCCAGTCCGGCGTCCAGCCGAAATCGGCGGGATAGATATCGGTGGTCAATCGATCTTCGAAACCGTGCAACTGGTCAGGGCCGCAGAAATGCATCTTGCCGCTGAGCGCGGTCTGGTAGCCGGCGTGGCGCAGGTAGTGCGCCAACGTTGGCGTCTGCGCCGGAAACTCGGCGGCGTTGTCATAGGCGCCGATCTTCGAGGGCAGCTGGCCGGACAGCAATGAAAAGCGCGACGGCGCGCACAGCGGGCTATTGCAGTAGAACGACTCGAACACCACGCCGCCCGCGGCCAGCGCGTCGAG
>PMNQ01000027.1 GCA_003162555.1 Gammaproteobacteria bacterium
AGCGCCGAGCAACGCCGTATGAAAGCATTTTGAGCGCAACCCTCCGGGGCCGGCCCCATTTTGCTCAGGGCCGCGTTGCTCCTCCCTCATGTACAGTAAGTACACATCGGTCGTCGCGCCTTGCCCTGAGCAAATTGGGGCACGGCCGCATCGATGTTCCCAGTATGAACAGGCCCTAGACGGGAAACATCATGTCCGACCAGCTGCATTTCAGCGACTTTCCGGGCCGCATCATCATCGTGGGCTTTGGCGCCATCGGCCAGGGCGTGCTGCCGCTGATTCTGCGCCACATCGGCTGCCCGACGGAGCGCATCACGATCGTCACGGCCGAAGAGCAGGGCCATGAGCTGGCCGCCGAGCACGGCATCAGGTTCATCAAGGAGCGCCTGACGCGCGAGAACCTGCGCCGCACGCTCGATCCGCTGGTCGGCCGGGGCGATTTCATCCTCAACCTGTCCGTGGATGTTTCCAGCATTGCGCTGGTGCGCCTGGGCTGGGAAAAGGGCGCGATGTATCTCGATACCTGCATCGAGCCCTGGCCTGGCGGCTACACCGATCCGGCCACGCCGATTTCGCGGCGTACCAATTACGCTCTGCGTGAGGAGGCTCTGACGCTCCGCAACAGCGCGCAACACCAGCCCACGGCGGTGCTGACGCACGGCGCCAATCCCGGCCTGGTCTCGCACTTCGTCAAGCAGGCGCTGGTCAACATCGCCGCCGACCTGAAGGTCGATACCGGCAAGCTCGAGAAGCGCGAAGACTGGGCTGCGCTCGCGCAGCGCCTCGACGTGCGCTGCATCCACGTCGCCGAACGCGACACGCAGGTGTCCTCGATCCCGAAAGAGCCGAATGAATTCGTGAACACCTGGTCGGTGGACGGCTTCGTTTCGGAAGGCTCGCAGCCGGCCGAACTCGGCTGGGGATCGCACGAGCGCAATTTTCCGCGCGACGGCAAGCGTTTCGACTTCGGCAGCGGCGCGGCGATCTACCTGATGCAGCCGGGCGTTTCCACGCGCGTGCGCAGCTGGGCGCCGCTGGCGGGCCCCTACCATGGTTTCCTGATCACGCACGGCGAGGCGATTTCGATCGCCGACTACCTGACAGCGCAGCTCGAAGCCGGCGAGATCTATCGTCCCTCCGTGCACTACGCCTACCACCCGTCTGACAACGCCGTGTTGTCGGTGCACGAATTCTCGGGGCGCAACTACGAGATCCAGGATCGCAAGCGCATCATGATGGACGACATCACCACCGGCATCGACGAACTGGGCGTGCTGCTGGCGGGCCACAAAAAGAACGCTTACTGGTATGGGTCGCAGCTATCCATCGATGAGGCGCGCAAACTCGCGCCGCACAATAGCGCCACCACGATGCAGGTGACGGTCGCCGTGCTCGCCGGGATGGTGTGGGCAATGGAAAATCCCAATCGCGGCATCGTAGAGCCCGACGAAATGGACTACAAACGCTGCCTCGAAATCTGCATGCCCTACCTCGGGCCGGTTGTCGGGCAGTACACCGAGTGGACTCCCTTGAGCGATCGCGAGCGCCTGTTCCCGGAGGACCTCGACAAGAGCGATCCGTGGCAGTTCAAAAACGTGCGCGTCAGCTGACCCTTACGGTCTGACGCGCGCATTCGGCGCTATCAGAAGTTTCCTGCCTTCAGGTTGCGTCGCAGCTCGTGCCCTGCCTCTGTCGAGCCGACGATCTCGGTTACCACCCCAATTGCGCCGCGCGTATCGAAGTAGCCAACGCGCAATATCGGCAGCCGGAAACTCTGGATCAGCGGATAGCCTGAGGCTGTCAGGTGAGCGGCAGCAGCGTCGTAGTCAGCATCATCCAGCCAGTAAGCCACGTGCTGAACGGCATCGCCGTGCCGGTCCAGTGACTCCTGGAACATGCTCGCTCCCGACACCGGCTGAATCAGTTCGATCTGCATATCGCCCGCATAGGCGATATGCAGGTGGCAGACCCAGTTTCCCGGCTTCCCGAGGTAAGTGCCCTCGGTATCCTTTGCAGCCAGGCTATCCATGTGCATGAAGCGGCTGATGCCCATGGTATCAATGAAAAATTTCTCAGCTTTTGCAATGTCCTTCACGACCCAGGCAACCTGGCAGAACGCGGGAGCAATGATTGGCTTGTTCATGACTGGCCTCCTGGATTTCACCGATGCTGAAACACTCTCGATATTAACTAGTGCAACCTGTAGCCGACATGCCGGAGTGAAACGTAAGTGGGCCGGCTATCGAGGGTCGATCAACAAAGCGAGTTACGGGGAGCGACTTGATCGACCCTCGATAGCCGGCCCGCTCCTCTTCCCCTACGTTACCTCGACCACCGGATACTCAATCGCAACGATCGTATAGCTCTGCTCGCCGCCAGCCAGTGCCACCGACACGTCTGAGTCGAGCGCCTTGCCCAGCAGCGCGCGCGCCAGCGGCGCGTCCATGCTGATGCCGCCGGGTTCGTGGTCGAATTCGTCCGGGCCTACTACGCGGTAGTTGAAAGTTTCGCCGGACGGTGTCTCCAGTGTCACGCGGGCGCCAAAAAATACCCGTCGCGGGTCGCTCGGCGGCGCGCTCACGACCACCATGCCCTCCAGGCGTTTGCGCAGGTGCCGCACACGCGCATCGATTTCGCGCAGCCGGCGTTTGCCGTAGATGTATTCGGCGTTTTCCGAGCGGTCGCCCTGTGCCGCCGCAGCAGCCACGGCCGTCGTGACCCGCGGGCGCTCGACGCGCCACAGCTCATCGAGCTCGGCGCGCAGCCGGCGTTCGCCGGCGGGTGTGACGTACTTCGAACTTCGCGGCGGCGGGGGACGGTAGCGGCTCAAACTGTCTCCTGGAGGGGTCTATCTGTGCGGCGGCTCACAGCTTGCGGGTGGAGGCCCGGCGTAGGCTCTGGACCCATGGGTAGCAGGTATTACGCCCATTTTATCGCCGAGTCGCCCAGTGTGGCGCAGGCCGGTGAGTGGAGTGGAATCGTAGAGTTGACACGCCCGCTACGCCGGCGAGCCGAGGAGCGCGAGCTCTCGCAGGTGCTGGCCGGCAGCATGGACCTCGATGCAGAGGAGATACGGATAATCGATTGGGCCTTTCTGCACTGAAACGAATTCTCGACTGACCAGCCAACCAATCCCCTGGCGGACTTTACTCCCCCCTCTTGTAAGTCCGCTCCTCCAATGCCCCGGCTTGCCGGGGCATTTTTTATTGGTCAGGCTGCAATCCCATGGACCTGAACGATTCACCTGATTGCAGCCAGGAATGCAGCCTTGCCGGGCATCGCGCCCGCTGGCTACCCAACGGCATCGCCACCTTTGCCGCCATGGCGGCGCTGGTGGCCGCTGCGACGCAGGCGATCTGCCTTGAGTTCTACATGGTTAAGCCCGGCGAGCCCGCGTTGTCGCTGCTGGCGGCGCTGCTGGCGGCGCGCTCGCGCGGCGTGCGGGTGCGGGTGCTTTACGACGCCTTCGGGTCGGAGGGCCTGCCAGCCGATTTCTTTGCGCCTCTACAGGCCGCCGGCGGCCATGTGCGGGTCTTCAGCCCGGCGCGGCGCCTGCGGCTGGCATTCCGCGATCACCGCAAGCTGCTGGTCTGCGACGCGCAGCGCGCCATCGTCGGCGGACATAATATCGGGCCGGAATATGCGGGCGACGGCGTCACGCAGGGCTGGTTCGACGTGGCACTGCAGATCGAGGGCCCCGTGGCCGGCGCGCTGGCTGGGAGCTTCGAGGCGATGTATGCACTGGCGCCAATGAACCCGGTGGCCATCCGCGATTTTCGCGACGCCGTGCACGCGCAACGCGCCTTGCACCGCCCGCAGGGGCCCGTGCAGCTCCTGACCAGCGGGCCGGGCTGGAGGGCAGGACTGCTGAGCAGGGTGCTGCGCCATGACGTGGAGCGCTCGCGCGACGTACGCTGCATGGCGGGCTATTTCCTGCCGCCGCTGCGCATGCGCCGGGCGCTGCGGCGCTGCGTGGCGGGTGGCGGACAGGTGCAGCTGCTCCTCGCGGGGCAGACCGACGTGCCGGTCGCGCGCTACGCGGCCCATCACCTCTACGCCACGATGCTGGCGGGCGGTGCGCGGCTGTACGAGTACCAGCCGCAGGTGCTGCACGCGAAGCTGTTCATCGTCGATGACACAGTATATGTGGGTTCCTGCAATCTCGACCGGCGGAGCCTCAATATCAACTATGAACTGCTGCTGCGGCTGCAATGGCCGGAGCTGGCCGCGCACGCACGCACGTTGTTTGCCGGCGCGCTGCTCCACAGCCGCGAGGTGCCGGCCGCTTCCTGGCAACGGCGGCGGCATTGGTGGGAATGGCTGCGCGCACGCGCCGCTTACTGGCTGCTGACGCGCATCGATCCCTTGCTGGCACGCCGGCCGCTGCGCTCGCTCGGATAGCATCGGCTAGCGGACGCCACCCATTGGCGGTATCTTGAGCGCCAGTATTCGTGGAGGGTTCGGGCATGCAAGCGATCCGGTTGATTCTTTGTGTGGCGGCGGCAGCGCTGCTCAGTGGCTGCGGTTACAACCGCATACAAACCCAGGACGAGGCGGTCAAGGCGGCCTGGTCCGAAGTCGTCAACCAGTATCAGCGCCGCGCCGANNGTCAATACCGTCAAAGGCTATGCGAAGCAGGAGCAGACCGTGCTGCTTGGCGTCACCGAGGCCCGCGCCAAGGTCGGCACGATCCAGGCGACGCCCGAACTCGTCAACGACGAAGCCGCCTTCAAGAAGTTCCAGGCAGCGCAGGGTGAACTGTCGCAGGCACTCAAGAGCCTGATCGCGGTCACGGAGAATTACCCGGATCTCAAGTCCGACCAGAACTTCCGCGATTTGCAGGCGCAGCTCGAGGG
>PMNQ01000235.1 GCA_003162555.1 Gammaproteobacteria bacterium
ATGATCACGATCACGGGCTGCTTCGAGCTGGCAGGCGGATTGACCGCAAAGACGTTCAGCGTGAGGCAGTCCTCGTCCCCTATAGTCCCGCCGTTGCCGTCGGATTGCGGGCACTTGTTTCCGAACTGGGTTGCGTCACGCACACCCTGCCACTTTGCCGGAGCCACCGGCGGACGCCAGCGCAGGTCGCCCACGGGCGGTGCCGCGAAGGGGATCCCGCGGAAGACACGGTAGCCCCCTTCGACCGCGCCCTGAACTGGACCATATTGAGTGCACACCATGGTCGCGGTGCTTTCGCAACCGGCTGTCGGGGGTGGTGGGCCGCCGGCGCTGCCGCCACTGTCAGGGCCGCCGCACGAAGCGAGTGCCGCAATTAGCAATGCAGCGGATGCGAGCCTGACCGACCAACTTAGTGATGATGTCATCGCAACTTCCCCTCGTCCGAATGGCGCGGTGTGCGCGCAATTTCCCCTCACCTCCAGTTAAGAGTCCCGCAGGACCAAATTGGCAACCACCATTTTCATCGCGCCGATCGTCGAGTCGACGATCCTCACTTGCCGTCGAAAGTATAGGAGAAACGCAATCCGATCGTGCGCGGACGATTCACTGTGATGGCTTTGTACAACTGGGTGTAGTTCGCATAGAGCTGGGCGCGCGTGTCGGTGAGGTTCTCTGCGTAGAGTTGCGCGAGCCATGCAGACTGACCGACTCCGAGCGCCGCATCGTAGGTGGTGAATGCGGGCAGGTCATAAACGGTTGATTGACCCTGCAGGTCATTGGAGAGACTGAAAGTCGTGGCGAGCGAGCGCCCCTGGTGCACAACGCCGATCTGGGCGAACGCGTGGTAGGTACTCCAGCTGACTTCATAGCGGGCGCGAATATTCCCCTGAAAAGGCGGCGCCCCGGCGAGCTTGCTACCAAGCTCCCCGCCCGGAATCGGCAAGGGATTGCCGCCCGAGTCGCGTAGCNNTGACAAGTTCGCTATGATTCCAGGCAGCGCCCGCCTCGATGGTGAGGCCGTTTGCGATGTGGACCGCGCCGGAGGTCTCCACGCCACGCACCCGGTAGTTGCCCCCATTGGCGATCAAGGTAACATTCGCAAAGCCGAGCCCATACAGTGGGATCTGTGTCTGGTCCCAGTTCTCCAGGTAGAGCGCGCCATTCCATTGGATGCGCCGATCCAGCCACAGCGTCTTCCAGCCCAGTTCATTGTTGGTCAGGCTGTCGGGCGCAAAATTCACGGCCGCCACCCAACCGCCATGCTTGCCCGCTTCCACCTGGTTGGGCATGCCATTGGCCGCCAAAGGCGACAAAAACGTCGGCGCACCCGGCGAACGATTGAAGCCGCCGGCGCGAAAGCCCTGCGACCAGGTGTAGTAAAGCAGGGCATTCGCAGTAACTTGCCAGCTCAGGTTCGCCCGGCTCCTGAAGCCGGTGTAGGTCTTGTTGAGATGTTGAGCATCGATGTTGAAAACGCTTGAGTGATTGATGCATGGATTGGGCACTGCCGGATTTCCGGTTAGCCAGCAACCCGAACTACCTACTGTCGAGCCGACTTCTGAGGTGTTGGTGGTCGAGTAGCGCGTTCCGACCGTAAGCGTCAGCGCCTCTGGGATGAGATCGAAGTCGACCGACGTATAGGCGGCCTTTTGTGCGTAGCCACGCGTGATGTCGTCAAAGAATGCATCGCCAGGCGGCCGGACGTTCGGGTTGTTCGACGTCACTGGCGCACGTACAAACTCGACACCGTCGCCCGAATCGAACTGAACCTGTGCGCCGTTCGGCAGGAACGGTGATCCGTTCAAGGTGTAGTAGCCGGTGGGCGGCCCTATGGGCTGGAAAGACTGCAGCGCCGTCAGATAGAACCAGTCGACCTGTTCCTGAATCCGGTAGTTTTCATAAAACAAACCGCCGACACCGCGAATTCGCCTGTCACCCGGAGTGCTCACGCGCAATTCGTGACTCTCGTGCGTATTGTGTACGCGGTCATGCCAGGTCGAGCTGGGTGTAAAGCACTGCGGGGTGGCAAGTGCAGGCCCCGGAAAAGCGCATTGATAATAGCCGGCGGCAAAGCCGCGTGCGTATTGAGTGTAGTCCTGAACCTGGTCCACGTTGCGCGCCAGATAGCTGCCCGCGTAGAGGAGCTTCAGTGGACCCAGGCGGCCATTGATCGTGAGTGCGGTATTTGCAACTTTGTCCTTGTCGTAGGAGGGATTGAAGAGCTGCACGCTTAAGGCCGGTTGCGGCTCACCCAGTGAATTCGCAGCCATCTCGGTAAAGACACCGTCTGCCTCGAGGTGTTGATTGGACTGTGAAAAAAGCGCATCCCATTCATCATTGAACCGGTACAAGACCTCTGTGCGCAGGCCGGTGTACCTGACCGGATTGATATCGGCGGAGGCTATGCTGTGATTGTCGATCACGACACTGTTGGCCGGAACCTGGCCGCCAAAGATACGGAGCATGCTCAGGTCCGTTGGGGCACGCGCAAAGGTTGCGGGGACGTTGTCGATATATCCGCCGCGCTGCTCGTTGTAGATCACGGCACGCACGGCCAGCTTGTTGGCAACGATCGGAATATTGACTGTGACGTCAACACTGCTGCTCTGATCGCCGTGCGCGGTCGTTGCGTAGCCCGCGTTCACGTTGGCTTCCGTCACATCGAGTTTCGGCTTCCGGGTGATGTAGCGCAGCACACCCGCTTCGGCGCCCGCCCCGAACAAGGTGCCCTGCGGACCCTCCAGAACTTCAATGCGTTCGAGGTCGGCGGCATAAATATCCAGGTTGCGGTTTGGAAGCTGCGCGGATTGCTCGTCAAGATACATCGCAACATTCGGGAAACTACCGATGACACCCGCTGACTGCAGGCCTCCGGCGGCGGTCGCAAGGCCGCGCACGTAAATATTGTTCTGACCGGGCCCTACTCCGTGCGCGGTGATACCAGGCAGGTATGTCACGAAATCATCGAAGGTGGTTGCGTTCAGCCTGGCGAGCGCCGCTCCGGTCAACACCTGCAGGGTCATCGGCACTCTCTGGGCGTACTCCTCGCGGCGGTTGGCCGTGACAATGACCTCCTGCATGGAGTCGCCTGTGGGGATGTTCGTCGCGGCAGGCCGCGGAGCTGATACAGCGACGACGATGCGGATGCTGCGCGCTGTGAGGTATTCAAACCTGAGTCCGGTGCCCTCGAGCAGCCGCGCGAGGGCGTTCGCGGCACTGAGACCCGCAGGCACCGCGTGCGATCTCTGGCGCCCCACAATCCCGGAAACATAGACGAGCTGCAGGCCGGTTTCGCGCGCGAATTCTTCCAGCGCCTGCGCCAGCGGCTGTGCAGGAATGCCGCCCGTCAGTGCCGTGGATTCTGTGATCTGGGCCTGCACCGCCGAAGCAATCAGCAACGCCGCGGGAGTGCAGACCGAGAACGCCTGCAGCACCGGGGGCAGAAGCAACCGGATGCGTTTTGATTTGCGACGTGGATGTCGTTTCATGCGAGTCCAGTGTGGGCATCCCGGCGCCTTGTCCCGGGAATCATAGCGCGGGTCGCAAAATCCGGTGGTTCAGTGGCTCGCCTCAGTCCCGCGATACCCGAATGGCGCTCGCGGTAACCTCCACCCGCACTCCCTTGAGACTGCGCAGGAAAGCGATGAACGCTGCGCTGTCGTCGGTGGCGAACACTCCGCTTATGTGCATGGTCCGCAACTCAGGTGTCACGATCTCGATTGGCTTGGCCAGGTAGCGATTGAATTCAGCCGCTACCTGCTCCAGCTTTTCATCGTGAAACACAATCTGCCGATGCAACCAGGACGTTGCGCCCTTGGCATCAACGGCCACCGGCGAGGCCGGCCATGCCCCCTTGGCCACGCGGATCTGCTGATCGGCGGTCAGCTCTATGTACGGTGGCGACTGCGCTTGTCCCGGGTTCGTCTGGCCGACGTTCACGCGCCCCTCGATTACCGTAACGAGCGTCGAACTCTGCTCCAGACGCACATCGAACTTCGTGCCAAGGTCGATGACCTGCGCAGAGCCAGCCTGCACCCGAAAGGCGCGCTGGGCCGCGTGGACGACTTCGAACGCCGCCTGCCCCGATTCAAGTATGACGAGACGTTCATTCTTGCTGTAGCGGACGCTGACCGCACTATCGGTGTTCAGGTGCAGTACTGAATCGTCTGGCAGTCGCTGAGTCAGCTGCTCACCATGCCGTGTCGACAGGTGCAGGGTCGCAAAGCCGTCGGGCGCCAATGCCTTTTGATCACTGGCCGGGTTCCAGATCCGCAGCATGCCGACGGCCAACGCCGCGACCGCGGCCATGGCCGCGATGGCTGGGAGCCAGCCGCCGAAGGGTCTGCCCCGAACGGTCTCTGTCGCGCGCGGCCAGAGCCGTTTCACGGAGATTTCATCCTCAGCCCGCGCACGCGCCAGGATCGCCTCCACGGAATAATCCGGATCGCTGCGGGCCTGCTGGAGATCGCGTGCAACGGCGGACACGCCGAGAAACTCCTCGATGTGGACCGGCGAGGCTTTGAACCAGGCCTCCAGGGCTGCAGCGTCCCGCGCATCGAGCGGCCCTTCCTTGTTCGCCAGGAACCACTCGCCCGCCTGTTCGGCGATTGCGGCGCGAGCCTTCTCTTCGTTGGAGTTCATGACCTCACCCCATCCGCGCCATGCGGCGTCGACAGTGACCAAGCGCTTGCGCCACATACTTCTTCGCCATCTGTGGGGAAACTCCGAGGTGCATGGCGATCTCCCGAAACGTAAGATCGTGTGTAAAGCGCAGCTCCACCGCGGCGCGGGCCTTTGGACGAAGCTGCTTCAGCACGATGCCGAGGCGTGCAACACGCTGCGTCGCGTCGAGATCGCCATCGAACATCGGCAAGGTCCAGAGCTGTTCCTGCGCCGAGCTCTCGTCGATATGGACACCGCTCGCCTGCCGTCGATCGAGCACCGCGTTTTCCTTCACCAGGTTGCTGGCCACTGTGTAGAGGTACCCGACCGGGTTGCGTATCGCCGCCGGATCGCGTATCCGCAGCATCCGCAGGTATACCTCCTGAGCCAGGTCCGCCGCATCGGCCTTGCTGCGGATGCGCCGCAGAAAAAACGACTGCAGAGCCGCCCGATGCTCGGCAAACAGCCGCCCTACCAGCGATGGTTTCGGCTCAGGCCCCGTCATGGTGGTGCACGCAAATTGCCCTCACCTCGTATAAGAGTGCCGCGGGTCCGAATTGGCAACCAGATTTTTCGCGAGTCTCAAGGGTGTCCAAACTGCGCCGCGAGGACTCTCTACATGTGAACCAATTATTGACGGTCGCATCCAGTGCCTGTGGTGAGGGAGTTGACAATGAAACCCAATTTTCGCCAGATGACTCGAATCCTCTGCGTCGCAGGCGTGCTGGCAGCGCTGACCGCGTGCGGCGGGGGCGGGGATGGCGGGGGTGGCTCGACTGTGGTGGGGCAGCCGATGATCGCTGCCGGCTCACCGCCTGCAGGTACGACCGGGACCGACTACGGGGCCTACATATTCACCGTCGCGAGCGGTGGTGCGTACCCATTCACCTGGTCCGAAACCGGGGCGCTGCCGCCGGGCATGACCTTTAGCTCGGCGGGACAACTCTCCGGAACACCCGTGAGCGCCGGTACTTTCGCATTCACGGTCAAGGTCACCGACTCGTCGACTCCGGCACTTACCGCGACCCTGCCCATCAGCCTCGCGATCGATGCGATGATGGTTACTCCGGGGCAAACGCCGCCGGCGGGTGTGCACGGCACCCTGTATGGTTTCGCGTTCAGCACCACAGGCGGTGTTTTGCCGCTCAGCTGGGTAGTCACGGCTGGCACTTTGCCGCCGGGCCTTGTGCTCGATCCCGACGGTACGCTCGAGGGTACGCCAACCACCGCGAGCCCGACACCGTTCGCTTTTACGGTCACCGCTACCGATAGCAGCACGCCGACCCCGGCAACGAGCTCGGCTGACTTTGCGATTACGGTCAGCGAACCCCCGCCGCCAACCATCAACGACACGCCGCCGCCCACAGCGACTGTGGGTTCGCCGTTTAGCTTCCAATTTACGACAAGCGACGGACTCGCTCCGTTCGTCTGGACTGCTCAGAGCGCGCCGATGGCAGGATTGGCCCTCAGCCCTGACGGTATTCTGAGTGGCACACCGTCAATGGCGGGCATTTTCCCCATCACGCTGACGGTCAAGGACTCACTGAACCAGAGTTCGGCAGCCACATCATTCATAGTTCACGTCGCCCAGGCCCGGCCCGTGGCGGCGTTCGCGCCGACGGGAAACATGGCCGTCGCCCGTTACGGGCATACGGCGACGCTGCTGCCCAACGGGCGCGTACTCATCGCCGGCGGCAACGACGGGGCGTCATGGTTGGCATCCGCAGAATTGTATGATCCGGCGACTCAGACCTTCAGCGCAACCGGCTACATGACGATGGCGCGGGTCGCTCAAAACGCTACGCTGCTGGCAAATTCGACCTTGCCGAACTACGGCAAGGTCCTGATAGCCGGGGGCGGGGATTTATCCGCGGAGCTCTTTGATTCGACGGCCGGCACGTTCACGGCGACTGGCAGCATGAATGCGCAGCATATGGGCCAGACCGCCACTCTTTTGTTGAACGGCAAGGTGTTGGTCGCAGGAGGTGAAACGACCAGTGCGGAGCTATTCGACCCGACCACCGGCTCGTTTACAGCAACCGGCGACTTGACGGTCTCGCGAGCCGGGCATACGGCGACGCTGTTGCCCGACGGTCGTGTTCTGATCACCGGGGGCGTGTTGAACTTCGGGGCCGGCGGCACCTATCCAGTGCCCAGCTCACCCGGGGATGCTTCCGCGGAAATCTACAATCCCGCAACTGGTACGTTTACGTCGACCGGCAGCATGAGCGAGGGACGCACTGGGCATACCGCGACGGCGCTGGTCGACGGTACCGTCCTGATCACCGGCACGGACAACACGGCCGAGATATTCAGCCCCGCGTCAGGAGCCTTCTCAGTAGCTGGTGCGCTAGAAACGCAACGATGCGGAGGCACGGCCACTGCGCGCAACGACAGCACGGTCCTCGTCGCGGGAGGCCGCATCTGCGGCGGTCGTGCACCCGTGTCGCTCGCCACGTCAGAGCTATTCGCTCCCGAAAGCGGCGGCTTCATGGCGACAGGTTTGCTCAATACGCCCCGGGATGGACATACGGCGACGCTGCTGGTCGATGGCTCGGTGCTCTTGACGGGCGGAACCAATCACGAACACTCATGCCACCCCGGTGGCCCTTGTTCCGGCGTAGACACCGTGCTCTCGTCGGCTGAACTGTTCAAGTAGCGTATGGGCGGCAGTCATGGATGCAGTAACCTTGTGCAATGCGCACCAAGGTCGTTTTCGCCTCCGCACCGGATGCCCTGAAGACCCGCTACCTGGCGCCGCTTGCAGACCTTGCCGACATCTCGCAAAGCACGGATGCGGCTGAACTCAAGCTGATCCTGCCTGAGGCGGAGGTGCTGGTCATCGGGCTCCTGCACGAAGAGCGGGTGCTAGCCGCCGTCTGGAAGTACGCACGCAACGTACGCTGGGTGCATTCATTGTCCGCGGGCGTGGAAGGCATACTGTTTCCTGAACTGGTGCGCAGCGAAGTTCTGCTCACCAACTCGCGCGGTGTGTTCAAGCGCCCCCTGGCCGAATTCGCGCTGCTGGGCATGCTGATGCACTTCAGGAAGCTGCGGCAACTGCTCGAACAGCAACGCGGCCGCCAATGGTCGCGTGTCGATGTGGAGATGCTGCGGGGCAAATCCATGGGTGTCGTCGGGTACGGTGAAATCGGCCGCGAATGCGCCGTGCTGGGCCACGCGCTGGGCATGAAAATCCTGGCGCTCCGAAAAAACGCCGACCGCTCCAGGGGCGATCCCATCATCGAGCGGATATTCAAGCCCGAAGAGCTGTTGCTCATGCTGGCAGAAACCGATGTGCTGATTTGCGCAGCGCCGCTCACCGGCACGACCCGTCACCTCATTTCCGATACCGCTTTCGCGGCGATGAAGCCTGACGCATTCATCGTCAACGTGGGCCGCGGTCCCGTCATCGACGAGTCGGCGCTGATTCGCGCGCTGCAAGAACGGCGCATCGCCGGCGCCGCGCTCGACGTGTTCGAGCAGGAGCCGCTGGCAGAGGATTCGCCGTTGTGGGGCATGGACAATGTATTGGTGTCGCCGCATTCGGCCGACAACACGGTTGCGCCCGACTCGCTCCAGCTGACTATTGATTTCTTCATTCAGAACTTCCACCGTTTCAGGAACGGCGAGCCGCTGGAAAACGTCGTGGACAAACAAGCGGGCTATTGACATCTCGCTCGTCAACGCCAGACATCAAACCGGGAATGCGTATGCGCCAATTGACGAAACTCGCCACCAAACTGGGCCTGCTTGTCGCGGCATTCGCCACGCCCGCCATCGCGCAGTCGCCCGCGCCAGGGCCCGCGATTGTGCTGCACGCGGCGCGCTTGCTGGATGTGGCTGGCGGCCAGATCGTGGCGCCCGGCGAAGTACTCATCGAGGGCGAGCGCATCAGCGCCAGTGGCACGGCGGTGCTGCATCCCACGGGCGCGCGGGTGCTCGAACTGGGTGACGTGACGTTGCTGCCGGGTCTGATCGACGCGCACGTGCATCTCTTTTTGCATCCCGGCGCGGAGGACCTGCAAACCGTGAAGGAATCCGTACCCGCGCGCACTTTGCGGGCCGCGATGGCCGCGCGCGAGGATCTGCTCGCCGGCTTCACGGCCGAGCGCGACATGGGCACCGAAGGTGCGGGTTCGGCCGATACGGCAGTGCGAGACGCGATCAACCAGGGCCTGATTCCCGGGCCACGGTTGCGCGTGAGCGGCAATGCCATCGATATCCTGGGCGGACACGAGGACGCGAACGGCTGGAATCCGGAGCAGCATGTGTTGTCGAACGCGAGCTCCGCCAATTCAGCCGACGAACTAGTCGCTGTCATCAGGGAGCAGCACAAGCAAGGCTCGGATTTCGTCAAGATCTATGAGACCGGACGGGACCAGCTGCGCGACGGCGTGTTCAGCACACCTTTTCAGTACACGGTGGCCCAGCTCAAGGCGGCAGTCGACGAGGCGGCGCGGCTGGGCACCACGGTCGCGGTACACGCCCAGGGCGAACCCGGCACCCAGTACGCGGCCGAAGCCGGCGTGGCCTCGATCGACCACGCGACGCAGCTCAGTGAGGCGACGATGCGGCTCATGAAGGCGAAACAGATTCCGGCAGTGCCAACCTTTGCCGTGTTCGAATACTTCACCGAGCACGCACCGACCCCGGAAGCCGGCGCCCGCGAGCGCGTGCTGCTCGATTTCAAGATCAGGGAATTCCAGCAGCAGCTCGTGGCAGGCATTCCCATTGCCGTAGGGTCGGATGTCGGCCCATTTCCGCACGGCACGCAGGCGCGCGAGCTCACGCTGCTGGTCAAATACGGCATGACGCCACGGGCCGTATTGCAGGCGGATCTCATTAATGGGGCGAAGCTCCTCGGCTGGGGCGCCGAGATCGGCTCACTCGCGGCAGGGCGTTACGCCGACATCATCGCCGTACCCGGCAATCCGCTGGAGGACATCACACGGCTGGAGCACGTGGTGTTCGTGATGAAGGGCGGAATCGTATTCAAGGGAGTCAGCGGCCCCTAAATACGTTTGACTATCAACCCGTTAGGCATGATATTATGGGCGGATTGCATCTGGGTTGGATCAATGCGGTCGCGTTCAAAAGAACCTCGCTGATCCTGTCGCGACCCCGAAAATACATTCGACCCCTAACCGGAAACTTCACGGATATTTGTCATGCCCCGCACTACCCCGCTTGCAGACATTCGCAACATCGGCATCATCGCGCACGTCGACGCCGGCAAGACCACGACGACTGAGCGCATTCTCTATTACACGGGTCGCAAGCACACGATCGTGGACATCCACGACACCAAGGACCTGAAGTCCTCGACCACCACCGATTACCTCGAGCAGGAAAAGAAGCGCGGCATCACCATCCAGAGCGCCGCCGTGTCTGCGTTCTGGCGTGACAAGAAAATCAACCTGATCGACACGCCGGGGCA
>PMNQ01000110.1 GCA_003162555.1 Gammaproteobacteria bacterium
CTGAAGACGCCGCTGCACATCGCCCCGGTGTGGTACTTCACGCCGTACTACGCAATCCTGCGCGCGGTGCCCAACCAGCGCCTCGGCGCGCTGCTGCTGCTGCTGGCAGTGCTGGCATTCTTCTTCCTGCCATGGCTCGATCGGTCGCCCGTCAAGTCGGTGCGCTACCGCGGCTGGTGGTTCAGGATTTTCCTGGCCGAATTCACCGTGTGCTTCCTCGGCCTCATGTACCTGGGCCTCAAGCCGCCGACCGGCGGTTACGTGATTGCTGCGCGCGTGTTTTCCATCGGCTACTTCGCTTTCTTCGTGTTGATGTACTGGTATTCGCGCTGGGACAAGGTCAAGGCCGTGCCTGAGAGAGTCACCTACCATGCGTAACGCAGCCGCCATGCGCAATTCAGCCCTGCTCGTGCTCGCGCTGCTGTTCACGCCGCTGGCGTTTGCCGCCGAGGGCGAGGGCGCTGCTGCACCGGTCGACTGGGCGAGTTGGCATGCCGGCAACGAAGTCAGCAATACCGCTTCGCTCCAGCGCGGCGCGCGGAATTTTTTCAATTACTGCGCTGGCTGCCATTCACTCAAGTACCTGCGCTACTCGCGCCTGGCCAGTGACCTGCGGATTACCAACGCGCAGCTGCAGGCCAACCTGCTTCCGGCAGGCGTCACGCCCGCCGACTACATCAGGTCCAGCCTCGCCGCGCCGGACGCCGTCGCCTGGTTTGGCAAGCAGCCGCCCGATCTGTCGCTGGCCGCGCGCTCGCGTGGACCGGACTGGATCAGCCGCTTCCTGCGCACCTTCTACTCCGATCCGGCGAGCCCGACGCACAGCAACAACCTGCAGCTGCCCAATGCGGCGATGCCGGCGGTGCTGAGCGATCTCGAAGGCGTGAAACTCGCCGTGTTCCGCAATGTCGAAGTCATGGTCGATGGCAAGCCGAGCACGGAAAAGAGCTTTGATCACTTCGTCACCGTGCTGCCCGGGCAGCTGAACGCGGCGCAGTACGAGGCATTCGTGCGTGATACGGTCAATTTTCTCGATTACGCCGGCGAGCCGGCACAGGTCGAGCGCCGCAGCATTGGCGTCTGGGTGGTGCTATTCCTGCTGGTGTTCACCTGGTTCGCGTGGCTGCTGAAGAAGGAATATTGGAAAGACGTACATTGAGGCAGCTGACACAATCGGCGCGCAGCACAGCCGGCCGGAAAACCCAGCATGGCTAGCCGGCGTTCAGTCATGACGCTGTTCTCCGCGCCCGACGAGCCGCAGAGTCACCGCGTGCGTGTCGTGCTGGCCGAGAAGGCCAGCGAGATCGACATCATCAGCGTCGTTCCCGGGCGCTATCCCGAGGACCTGCTTGATCTCAATCCCTACCGGAGCCTGCCGACGCTGGTCGATCGCGACCTGGTGCTGTACGACGCGCGCGTGATCATCGATTACCTCGATGAGCGTTTTCCGCATCCGCCGCTGATGCCGGTCGATCCGGTGCTGCGCGCGCAGTTCCGTCTCGCCATGTACCGCGTCGAGCGTGACTGGTATGGGCTGGCGGAACAGATTGAGCGCGAGACCGACCGCAAGAACCAGGCGCGACTCAAGAAGGAGCTGCGCGACACAATGCTGCAGAGCGCCGAGCTGTTCAAGATCAAACCGTTTTTCCTCAGTGATGAATTCTCGGTGGTCGATGCGACCATAGCGCCGATCATCTGGCGCATGCGCCGCTACGAAATCGAGCTGCCGCCGCAGGCGCAGGCGATGGTGAAATACGCCGCGACGATTCTCGCGCGGCCCTCGGTACGCGCCAGCCTTTCGGACGCCGAAATCGAGATGGGCGTCATCTGATGAGTGGTGCGGGTGGCACGGGCGATGCGGGCGCCGGCGCCGGTTCCGCCACCGCTCCGTCGCGCCGGCCCTACCTGCTGCGCGCGATGCACGAATGGATGGGCGATGCGGGCTTCACGCCGCACGTCATCGTCGATGCCGGCCGCGCTGGTGTCGAAGTGCCTGGCGCCTACGTCAAGGACGGCAAGATCGTACTGAACGTGTCGATGAATGCCACGCAGCGCCTGCAGCTGCTGAACCACGGGATCGAATTTGACGCGCGCTTTGCCGGCGTCGTGCATCACGTGCGCGTGCCGATCAGCGCCGTGCTCGGCATCTACGCCCGCGAGACCGGCGAGGGCATGGTGTTCAACGAAGGCGAACCGGAAGCCCCGCCGCCGGCCGACGCCGGCGCGCCGGCCGTGCCCGCCCGCGGCGAGATGCGCCGCCCCAAACTGACGGTGGTGAAGTAGTACCTCCACCGCGCCGTGCGCTGCTCCGCGGCGCCACTCACTTGGCCCAGTGCCTGGTGCGCTGAGAGTGCCGGTGTTATGGGTTTCCGGCCCAAAGCGAGTTACGGGGAGCGACGGCGNNGCTCCCCGTAACTCGCTTTGGGCCGGAAACCCATAACACCGGCACTCTCAGCGCACCAACACTAAAATGCGTCAAAGGCTCCACGCAGCCACTCGATTGGCCCGTCATCGGGCGGCACCAGCAACGCATCGAACCGGACCGGCAGGCGCTGCAGCGAGGGGTAGCGTGCGAGCAGGTGGCGGGTGGCGAACACGATGCGCCGCTGCTTCGAGCGCGTGATGCTGGCCGCCGCGCCGCCGTAGCGCGCCGAGGCGCGCAGGCGCACTTCCGCCACCACGAGCGTCGGGCCGTGGCGCGCGACGATGTCGAGTTCGCCGCGGCGGCACAGGTAATTGCGATGCAGCAGCACCAGGCCCGCCGCGAGCAGATATTGCGCGGCGCGTGCTTCGGCCTGCTGGCCGATCTGGCGGCGGTCGAGCGGCGACGCGGATGGCATCGAGGATGGCATCAAGGCCGCATCAGGAAATGGCCACGCGCAGTCGCGCTAGTTGCTGCCGCCGCCCGCCGGATTGCCCAGCAGCTGAGGTACGCCGTTTCGCCCGATGCGCGCCCATGCGGGTAGCCGGTGCACGCGCCCGTCGGCGCCGATGCGCAGATCGCCGGTCAGCCCGGCAACCTGCAGCCGCTCGACATCACGACCGGCGCCGGCGATTGCAACCGCAAGCTGACAGGCGTCGTAGCCGAAGGCGTACAGGCCCGATTGCCAATCGACGTTGTCATTGGGCGCAGCCGCGACGCTGTCGCGCACGGTGGAAGCTGCGCCGCTGTTCGGCACGACCCAGGGCATCGCGGGAATGATCAGCCCGTCGAGATCCTGGTTGGCCGCGCCGCCGTCGGCAGCGTACGCGTCGCTGGTGGCGTACACCGGCGCGTCGTCGGCGTACTGGAAGCGGAGCTGCGGACGCAGCAGCCGTGCCTGTCCGGCCTGCGCCGGCGCGAAGATGAAATCGAGGTCGGCGCGGCCGCGCGGCTCGAATTCGAGCTTCTGGCCGAGCAACGTCTGCAGCCGCAGCCGGCGGCCAATGCTCAGGTCGGTGCCCAGAACATGGCGGATCGGTCCGGCGTAATCATGCTCGGCCGGGTCGTACACATCCTGCGCGACCAGTATGCCGCCGCCGGCTTGCAGTTCCTGCGTGAAGGCTGCCAGCACGCGCGTGCCCCAGTCACCGCTGGGGCTCAGGGCGACGCCGCGTTTCTGACCGGAGGCGAGCACACGGCGCGCGACTTCGCGCGCATCGTCTTCGGGCGAGAGCGCGTATTGATTCATGCCGTACGGGGCGGAGCGGCCGGCGCTGAGAAAATTCAGCGCCAGCATCGGAACGCCCGGCCAGGCGCTGGCGGCCACGTCGACTTCCTGGCGCGTCAGCGGCCCGACGATGAAATCATTGCCGTCGGCCTGCGCCTGGCGCAGCGCCTGGTCGACCGGCAGTACGCCGGTG
Organism: Gammaproteobacteria bacterium; assembly: GCA_003162555.1. Taxonomy (GTDB): domain Bacteria; phylum Pseudomonadota; class Gammaproteobacteria; order Steroidobacterales; family Steroidobacteraceae; genus FEN-1191. Next base: position 3,844 of record PMNQ01000110.1, read on the forward strand.
TCATAGACCTGCACTGCGGGCCGCGCGTCGGGCGGCAGCTGCTGCCACGCGAAATCGAACCCTGCGTGGATCGTGGCCGCGTAGCCGGCGGCCTGGCCGGTCACCGGCAGCAGCAGCGCGAGTTTGTGCAGGCGCGTCGCTACGGGGAGCGGTGCAGCCAGCACCTGCGCCACCAGTTCAGTGGCAGGATGCCCCGGGTATGTGGATCGCCAGCGCGCGGCCTCGACCGCGCCATAGATCGAAGCGCCGCCGCCGTAGCTGGCGACCGCGCCCAGGTCGAGCCAGCCGCGCACTGTCGGATCCTGGCTGGCTTCAGCCTCGAGCTTGACGCCCTGTTCACGCGCCGCGCGGAGCAGGGAGAGCAGCTCGACGCGCAATCCGCTGCGCTCGGCGTCGGAAGCCGCGAGGTGCTCGGCGCCCATCTCGGCGCGCACGCCGTCGACCGGACGCGCCGCGGCCAGCGCGATGCGCATGCGGCTCTCGAAATACTGCGGCGCGGCCGCCGTGCCGGCCGGTTCGGCAATTGGGCTCATCTTCTGCCAGGCCTGCTGTGCGTGGCCGTTGGCGAGTTCGATGTCGGCTTCGATGACGCGCCGCTCAATGACCTGCACCGGTGTGAGCGTGGCCGGGATGCCGGCCAGTGCGCGCGCCGCTTCGGCGCCGCGGCCGGCCAAAAGCCAGGCACGTGCCGCCTGCAACTGCAGGGCGGGGCGCGCGGCTGGATCTGCCCGGCGCGCCGCGCTTTCGAGCGCGCTGGCACTGCGGCTTTGCGTCGCGACTTCGGCGGACGCGGACGCGGGCGCGCCGGCCGTGGTTCGCGCCGGAAAAGTAGCGGGTGGAAAACTCGCGCAGGCGCTCAGCGCGCCGAGTGCGGCGACGAGTGCGAGCCCGGCCCAGCAGCGGAAGGAAACCTGCCGTGTTTGCATGTGTAGTACCGCGCCCTGCAAGCTAGGCGCACGTTTGAGGAACAGCGGGAGATTATAGTGGCTGGCGATGCGGGAAGGCTCGATGTCATTGCGACGCCAATCGGCAATATTGGCGATCTGAGCCCGCGCGCGCGTGAGTGTCTGGCCATTGCGACGCTGGTGCTGGCGGAGGACACGCGGCGCACGTCCACACTGCTCGCGGCCTGTGGTATATCCCGCCCGCTGCTCTCGCTCCACGATCACAACGAAGCC
>PMNQ01000210.1 GCA_003162555.1 Gammaproteobacteria bacterium
TGCCCGATCTGCGATCAGGGCGGCGAGTGCGAACTGCAGGATCTCGCAGTGGGTTTCGGCCGCGACATCTCGCGCTACCAGGAGCGCAAGCGCGTTGTCAAAGACCTGAGCCTCGGGCCGCTGGTCTCGACCGACATGACCCGCTGCATCCACTGCACGCGCTGTGTGCGTTTTGGCCAGGAAATCGCGGGTATCCAGGAGCTGGGCACGACGGGCCGCGGCGAGAACATGCAGATCGGCACCTTCATCGAGCACAGCGTCGATCACGAACTGTCGGGCAACATCATCGACCTGTGCCCGGTCGGTGCGCTCAACAGCAAGCCGTTCCGTTTCCACGCGCGCGCCTGGGAGATGACGCAGCACCCACTGGTATCGCCGCACGACGGCTTCGGCAGCCGGCTCTACGGCCACGTGCTGCGCGGCAAGCTGATGCGTGTCGTGCCGCAACCCTGCGAAGAGATCAACGAGACCTGGATCTGCGATCGCGATCGCTTCGGCTATGAAGGCCTTGCGGCCGCGGACCGGCTGACGGTGCCGCGCGTCCGCGCCAGCAACGGCCAATGGCAGGATGCCGACTGGGATACGGCCATGGGCCTTATGGTGAACGGCCTAAAATCTGCCAGTGCCGCCAACGACTCGGGCGGCGCGGCCGGACTGGGTTTCCTCGCGCACGCTTCGAGCACGATCGAGGAACTGTACCTGCTGGCGCGACTGGCCGAGGGAGTCGGCAGCCCGAACATCGATCATCGCTTGCGCCAGCGCGACTTCCGCGATCAGGGCGGCGATGTCTCGGCGCCAGGAATTGGGCTACCGATCGCTGACGTCGACGGGCTTGATGGCCTATTTATAGTAGGGTGCAACCTGCGCGCCGAACTGCCGATGCTGGCACATCGCGTCCGCAAAGCCGCGCGCCGCGGCGCGGCTGTGAGCCTGCTCAATCCGCAGCGCTACGAATACCTGTTTCCGGTCGCGAATGCGCTCATCGCAAAGCCGGCGGACATGCGGCGCGAACTGGCCGGTGTGCTGCGCGCGGCGCTTGAAGCCGCGGGCGCCACAGCGCCGGCTGCGTTGACAAGCCTGATGGATGGCATCCAGGCCAGTGACGCGCACAAGGCGATTGCCGCCTCGCTTGGCAAAGGACGCCGCTCGATCTGGCTGGGCGCGCTCGCGCTTCGCCATTCGGCTTTCGCCGAACTGCGCGTGCTCGCGCGCGAACTCGCACGCGTCACCGGTGCGACGCTGGGCGAACTGGCCGAAGGCGCCAATGCCGCTGGCGCGTATCTCGCCGGTTGCGTTCCGCATCGTCAGGCGGCCGGCATCGTGCGGTCCTCCTATGGCCGCGACGCCAGGCAGATGCTCGAAGAGCCGCTGTCCGGTTATCTGCTGCTCGGCGCCGAACCCTGGGCCGATGGCATGCAGCCGCGCACACTGGCCACGCTCGAGCGTGCCCGCTTCGTCGGCGCGATCACTTCATTCGCCTCCCCGGCCATGTTGCAGGTGGCGCATGTGTTGTTGCCTGCGGCGGCCTTCGCCGAAACCTCGGGCACCTATGTGAGCCTGGAAGGGCGCTGGCAGAGTTTTGCGGGCGCCGCACGCGCGCCGGGCAGCGCACGTCCTGCGTGGAAGATCCTGCGGGTGCTGGGCAATCTGTTCGATATCGCGGGGTTCGACTACCAGTCATCCGAGGGGGTGCGCGACGAATTGCGCGCCGCCATCGATCGCTCGCCGAAACTGGGCTACGAGAGCAGCTTTGCCCCGTCGCCGTCCGCGACGGTGGAGACTCTGCGCGACGTGCCGATGTACCACATCGATCCGCTGTTGCGCCGCGCGCCTTCTCTCCAGGAGACCCGCGTCGGTCAGGCGGCGCCGCAGGAGTTTGCGTCGTGAATTCGATCGGCGCCTGGCTGTCGGCGCGCTGGCTGGCACTGCCGGGTTTTGTGCATTCGACTGTGTTCATCCTCGCGCTCTCGGTCGTGCTGATCCTCAGCGTCGCTTATCTGACGCTGTGGGAACGCAAGCTCATCGGCTGGATGCAGATGCGCCGGGGCCCGAACCGCGTACGGCTGTTTGGCATTCCGCACACCGAATACATCGGCCAGCCCTTCGCCGACGTGGTGAAGCTCCTCATCAAGGAGGTCATCACGCCCGCGCGTTCAAACCGCGTGTTGTTCCGCCTGGCGCCGGCCATCACGCTGATTCCGGCGTTCGCGGCCTGGGCGGTGATTCCGATCGCGCCGGGTTTCGCCATCGCCGACATCAACGCCGGGCTGATCTACCTGCTCGCGCTCACCTCGGTGGGCGTGTATGGCGTGATCCTGGCGGGCTGGGCCTCGAACTCCAAGTACGCATTCCTTGGGGCGATGCGTTCGGCGGCGCAGATTGTCGCCTACGAGATAGCGATGGGTTTTGCACTGGTCGGTGTGCTGATGGCGGCCGGCAGCCTGAATCTGGGCGTGATCGTCGAACACCAGCGCGGCGCGCCGTTTCACTGGAACCTGATCTGGCTGTTCCCGCTGTTCCTGGTGTATTTCATCTCGGGCGTTGCCGAGACCAACCGCGCGCCGTTCGATGTCGCAGAAGGCGAGTCGGAAATCGTGGCCGGGTTCCATGTTGAGTATTCAGGTATTGGCTTCGCGCTGTTCTTCCTGGCCGAATACGCCAACATGATTCTGGTGGCGGCGCTGGCCGCGGTATTTTTCCTGGGCGGATGGCTGAGCCCCTTCGAAGGCTACCTTGCCGCTGGCAGTGCACTGCGCCATATACCACTGCTCGGCCTTGTGATCGGCGATGGCACTCACTGGTTGCTGCTGAAGATATTCCTGCTGCTGTGCGCGTTCCTGTGGTTGCGCGCCACGTTTCCACGCTATCGCTACGACCAGATCATGCG
>PMNQ01000214.1 GCA_003162555.1 Gammaproteobacteria bacterium
TCGGTCATCACGTAATAGTCCCCGCCCATAGCAACTATGAATATCCGGTACTCTATGGGCTGGTGCTGCCGGCGGCTGCCGGGAGCGATCCGTCCGAATGTAGGGAAATCTTGCGAGCGGGGCCCGATATGTCAATTTCGGTCTTCGTGGCAGATGACCACGCCATCGTNNCGCGATGGACTCGTGGCCTTGCTGCGCACCCATCCCGGAATCGAAATCGTAGGCACAGCGACCAATGGCCACGAAGCGGTGGTCAAAGTCCTGCACAGTCGTCCGCGCGTCGTCATCCTCGATATCTCGATGCCGGAACTCAGCGGCATCGAAGCGGCGCGGCAGATCACGGCCGCACTGCCGGAAACACTGGTGGTCATGTTGTCCATGCACTCGGGCGCGCAGTACGTATTCCAGNNCGCGGCTACCTGCTGAAGGAATCAGCGAGCGCGGAAATTGTCGATGCGGTGCGGACCGTGGACCGCGGCCAGCGTTTCCTCAGCCGCAAGGCCGCCGAGATCGTCGCGCAGGGCATCACGGAACGGCAGGGTGTCAGCGCGCTCGACAGCCTCAGCAGGCGCGAACGGGAGGTGTTGCGGCTGGTGGCCGATGGCTACTCGAGCGCGAAGATAGGTGAACTGCTGCACCTGTCGCCGAAGACGGTCGACAGCTACCGGAGCCGCCTTATGCAAAAACTCCAGGTGAACCAGCTGGCGGGCTTGATCAAGTTCGCAATTCAGCACGGCGTGACCACGCTGGAATAGCCGGCATACAGATTTCCCGGCATACGGCCTGCGGGAGGCGGAACTAGGGTGAGGCATGAATCCGTCAATGGCCACTGGCCGGGCAACATGACGCTGCCGGCCTACCCCAGCGATGCCCACGAATTGCGTGGCGAGGACGTCACCGCGATATTGCTGCCGCAGGCGACCCCGCGCCTGCTGATGGGGTTGCTGCTCAGCTATCCGGCGCTCATTTTCGTCGGTTACATGCTGATTCCGACCACCAGTGGCCCGGCGCCGGTGTGGCCTGCCGATGCCGTACTGTTTGTGGCGTTCCTCGTGACGCCGCCCCGCTCCTGGCTGCTGGTCGGCCTCGCGGCGGCCGCCGTCGAACTGGTGTCCGCGCCGCTGGCGAGTCATGTGGTTTACGGGCGCGGCCTGGGTATGGCCGGCGTGCTCTGGTACCTGGCGGCGCACCTGCTGACCGATGTGGGTCCGGTCATCGTCGCGCGCGGCCTGCGCCGCTACCTGTTCGGGCCGAACCTGCAGCTGGTCGCCTCACCCATGTGGCTGCTTGCAATCCTGCTCGGCGTGTTGCCCGGAGCCGTGCTCGGCGACTGGTTGATCGCGACGCGCTCCGGGATCGAACCAGCCGGAATTGACGCGGTCATCTGGATGCTCAGCGCCGTGCTCAGCATCGCGCTGTTTGCGCCGGCACTGGCGTTGATCCTCGGCGAGAGCCGCGACAGCCCGGAAGTGGCGCCCGGCGTGGCTTGGGAAGCCGTGGCGATCGCCGGACTTATCGTGCTGGTATTCGGTTGGCGCGGCTTCATGCCCTCGCCGGAACTGGCGCGCGTACCCTCGCTGATGCTGCTGATGTTTCCGATCTCCTGGCTGGCACTGCGCTTTTCGCGGCGCACTGTGTACGTCGCCGTGCCAGCGATCGGCCTGGCGGTCGCGTTCGTCGCCGCGCACGGCTTCGGCTCTTTCCGCCCGGTGCCGAGCATCGCGGACTGGCAGAACCCGATGGTGAACGCGCAGTTGTCGATGCTGGCGGTGTGCGGTGCGGCCATGTTCATCAGCAACATCGAGCACAAGCAGCGCCGGCTGCTCTCGACCCTCAAGCGCGAACGCTCGCGGCTGCGCTGGTACGCGGCCGAACTCGATCATGCCGAGGATGGGGCGCGGCAGCGCACGGCTGAAGACCTGCACGATGGCATCGCGCAGACGCTGACGGGCCAGAGCTTCCTGCTGGCGGCGCTCCGCCAGCGCCTGGGCGAACCCGCGATGCTCGAGCTGCTGTCCGGCGCGGAGGCGGCCTCGGCCGAGGCGCAGCAGCACGTGCGTGAATTGATTGCCGATCTCAGCCCGGCGGAACTCGAATCGACCAACTTGCGCGAGCTGATGGAGTCGATGGGCGCTCAGTTCCAACAGCGCTATCGTTTCCCGGTCGTGGTCGAAGTGGCGCCCGACGCGCAGGTGCCCGTCGACACCCTGCGGCTGCTGTTCCGGATCGTGCGCGAGCTGATCTTCAACGCTTACCGGCACTCACATGGCACCCAGGTGCATGTGCGCGGGTCTGTTGCAGACAATTCAGTGCTCATCGAAGTGTTCGATGACGGCATCGGCTTTTCACGCCGCGATGTGCGGCCGCGCACCGGTGGTCACGGACTCGGGCTGATCCAGCTGTTCGAGCGCGTGGACGCGGTGGGCGGCACGGTCAAGCTCGGCAGCCGCAACGGCATCGCGAGCCTGGTCACGGTCACGGTGCCGCTCCACTTCGGCGGACCGGCGATGCCGCAGGATTAATCAGCGCACGGCGATTCGGCTAAGATACCGCTCATGACAGAAGCGGTCGAAGTCCGGCACCTGCGCTACTTTCTCGCGGTCGCGCAGACCGAGAATTTCACGCGCGCCGCCGAGCGGCTGCAGATTTCGCAGCCGAGCATCTCGCAGCAGATCACGCAGTTGGAGCGATTGCTGGGTACGCCGCTGTTCCGGCGTATCGGCAAGCGTGTGTTCCTCACCGAAGCCGGCGTGGCATTTCGCGCCCGCGCCGAGATGGTGCTGCGCAAACTCGAGGAAGCCTGCTCGTCGGTCAATGACGTCGGCACGCTGCTGAGCGGCCGCGTGGACATCGGCGTGATCCCGGCGCTGCATGTGCCGTGGATTCCGGCGGTGCTCGAATCCCTGGCCCGCGATTTTCCGGGGCTCACCGTGGGTGTGCATGAAGCCGCATCGAGCGACGTCGAGTCCGAAATCGAAGCTGGCCGCGTGGACCTGGGGTTCGGCCTCATGACACGCGCTTCGCCAAGCATTCGTTATGAACGCCTGGCCTCCGAGCCGTTTTCGCTGATCGTGCCTGCAAAGGGCCGTTTCGGGAAAAGCACCCGCATCGCGTTGCGCGAAATCCAGAACGAGCGGCTGGTGCTGTTGCCGCAGAGTTTCGACATGCGTGGCGCCGCCGATGCGATGCTGATGCAGGCTGGCGTGCATCCGCGCATCGCGTTCGAGATCGACAGCATCGACTCCACGCTGGCGGCCGTGGCGCGCACCGGCATGCCCACGCTCCTGCCGGCGATGGTGCTGCGTGGGCGATCCTTCAGCCACCTGCGCGCCATCCCGATCCGCGATCGAACGCGTCGCATGGAGTTCGGGATTCTCTGGCCGGCGGCGGCCGCGCCTGATCCGGCCGCGCTCGAAGTGGCGAAGGCTCTCAAGGGCCTGATCAAGACGCTGATCTGAATGGTGGGCCGTGAAGGAGTCGAACCTTCGACCAAGAGATTAAGAGTCTCCTGCTCTACCAACTGAGCTAACGGCCCATTGCAGAAAAATGGGGTGGACGACGGGATTCGAACCCGCGACAGCCGGAATCACAATCCGGGACTCTACCAGCTGAGCTACGTCCACCATCAAAACCAAAATCACTGGCGCGCCCGGCAGGACTCGAACCTGCGACCACCGGCTTAGAAGGCCGGTGCTCTATCCNNCGACCCTCTGCTCCCAAAGCAGATGCGCTACCAGACTGCGCCATGCCCCGATACAAATGCCTTTCTCAGGTCGCCTGCGAATTCTATCCCACCGCCGACGGGCCGGGCATCATACGGAACCCCCACCCATGCGACAATAGCGCCATTCAGGCGTTGGACGGTGTACATGAGCGCGAAAATCATCGACGGCAAAGCCGTGGCCGAGAGTATCAAGTCGGACGTCCGCAAGGCCACGGATGCCCTGGCGGCCGCGGGCCGGCGGCGGCCGGGGCTCGCCGTGATCATGGTCGGCGATTCGGCCGCATCGCAGGTCTACGTGCGCAACAAGCGCCGCTCCTGTGAGCAGGCCGGCATCGTCTCCAGTGCCCATGATCTGCCGGCCACGACCAGTGAGCCTGAGCTGCTGGATGTCATCACGCTGCTGAACGGCGACACGGCGATTGACGGCATCCTGGTGCAGCTCCCTTTACCCAAGCAGATCCGTACGCGCTCGGTGATCGAGGCCATCGATCCGTCCAAGGATGTGGATGGATTTCACCCCTACAACCTGGGGCGCCTGGCGCAACGCGAACCGACGCTCCGCTCCTGCACGCCCTACGGATGCATGAAGCTGCTGGAACACATCGGCGCGAAAGTCGCCGGCATGGAGGCCGTCGTCGTGGGCGCCTCGAACATCGTCGGCCGGCCCATGCTGCTGGAGCTGGTGCTCGCCGGCGCGACCACCACGATCTGCCACAGCCGCACGCGCGATCTCGCCGCGGTGGTGGCGCGCGCCGACCTGGTGGTGGCTGCGGTCGGCATTCCGAACATGGTGCGCGGCGAATGGATCAAGCCGGGTGCCATCGTGATTGATGTCGGAATCAACCGCCTCGACAACGGCACGCTCGTGGGCGACGTGGAATACGGCCCCGCGGCGGAGCGCGCCGGATGGATCACGCCGGTGCCGGGCGGAGTCGGACCGATGACGGTCGCGATGCTGATGCAGAACACGCTCGAGGCGTATCAGCGCCGCTAGCAACGGCGGCTCCAGGAACAGCGGCTCTCGCTAGAAACGGCGACTCAGGTACAGCGAAGCGCCGGTGATCGAGTAAAAGGTGTTCGGCCACAGAATTATCGGCTCGCCGGGCGTCTTGTTGCGCACCATGTGATCGCCGATGCGCGCGTCCAGCGACAGATCCCATTTGCTGAGAATGTCGCGCCACTGGATTCCGGCACCGCCATACCAGCCGTAGGCCGGCGTTGGTCCTTCGTAGCGGCCGACCCCGATGAACATGCCTGCCGCAAATTTCTTGCCGATGCGGCGCCGGTAATCAACGGCGCGCAGCGCGGTGAACAGATGGCCGTCCACGCTGTCGAATTCGATCCGCGTGCCGAAGTCATTGTGCCGGTCGAAGGCCCGGCGTACGCCTAGCCCCAGGTGCACGCTGCTCTGCGATGACTTGACCGGCGGCACCTTGCCGGCGTCCTGCTCGAAATCGAGGCGGCTCGCGAACACACCGGCATCGACGAATCCCTCCACCTGGCGGCGCGCGGCCGCGACTTCGCTGGCAGACTCCTGCGGTGCCGACGCTTCGTCGGACTCGATGGCAGACTCTGCCGCAGCGTGCACGCCGGTGTAGCTCGCGTAGGCCGCGACGCGCCCGAAGTCATCACCGTATTCGTCCCGCCCGCCATCGAGCTTGGCGCCGATGCGCCAGGCGCGCCACGGGCGCGAAGCGCTCAACGCCAGTTCGTGGCCGCGCTGGTAGCGCACCGCGCCATACCGCGTGTTCAGTGCCGTGCGGTATTGAACGTCGAGCTGCTGTCCGTTGCGCCGATCCCAGATCAGTTGCAGCGCATGGCTTTGCGCGCCGACCGCATCACCCTTGAGGCGCCACTCGGCCGCCCAGGTGCCGAGCACCACGCCGTCGTTGCTCATGCCATCCTGGTAGATGTGGTGCACGTACCAGTTTTCCTGTCGCTCTGAGAATTCATAACGCAGTTGCAGATCCGGACGGAGCTGCGGCAGGTAGAAGCCCGCCGAGATCGCGCTGCTGCCGAAACGCGTGTTCTCGGCATGAAAGGTATCTTCCGCCGCGTATTCGATGTACAGCGACATCGGCACGCGCAGTGGCAACACCAGGGTGCTCGACACCGCGAACTGCTGATTGCCGAATTCCTGGACGCCGCCAGGCTGGTTGGCCGTGTTCTCGTAGCGCGTCGTGTTGATGAAGGCGTGCCACAGCTCACCCCAGGAATGCTCTCTCGCGCCGCCGCCGAATTGCAGCAGGCGGCTCGCGCTCAGCGACCAACCCGGCGCGAGCTCGATGTCGACATGAAAACCGAACAATTCAGGGTGGCCGGCCGTGAATCCATTTTGATACACGATGCGCTGGGAATAGGACATGTCGGCCAGGAACAGCTCATAGCGCAGGTTGAAGCGCGTCAGCGGCGTGGCGCTGGATAGCGTCGCCGAGGGCATCGTCGGGGCCTCGGTGCCGATCAGCATCGAGCCCAGACGGAGCGGCGACCACCAGTGATCTCGGTAGCCCAGATCGAGCTGTGCGCGATCGCCGCCGAGGCTCAGCATGGTGCCCGTGGGTGTGAAGCGTCCGTCGTAGCCGACGCCGCCCGCGCTGAGCAGCGTGTGCTCGCCGAAGCGCGCGATGCCGCTCACGTCAGCTTCCCAGGCCGTATCCATCGGCGCGCCGTGCTGATCAGGCTGCGTCAGCGCGTTGTTCCGCGTCGCGGCAAGTTCCACGTGCGCGCTGGTGACCGCGGCCGCGGCGAGATATGGCTTAAGGCCGGCACGCACCTGCCGGCACAGCAGCGGATTGCGTGGGCATACGGCCGGGAGCGCCGCGAGCACCGTATCGACGCGTATCGGCCGCGTCATCACCGGCACGCCGGCCAGCGTCATGACGCGCTCGACGCGCGCTTCGAGCACGGGCGCGAGGTCTACGGGCAGGTAGGCGCTGGCGCCGGCCTGGGCGCGCGCAATGGAGAGGCTCGCGAACAGGGCCAGCAGTGCGGCGCGGGCCGGGAATTTCATGTGTGCGATGATATCGCACCTATGCTTAGGATCTGCTACGCCGAGGAGAAGGATCGGGATTTCATCCGCTGGACCGGCAATCTGCTGCGCAGCTTCCTCGACGACGGCCGCGTCGGCATCGTGCGAGCGCGCGACCGGCCGGACCTGATGCTGGCCAGCATCTGGCGGCCACACAGGTTTCCGGCCGGCGTGCCCGTCGCACTGGTCAGCAACGAGAACTGGCTGGTCTATCCGCCACATTTCAGGCTGCGCCGCTACAAAGCCGTTATCGGCGTGTGTCCGCCGCCGCACTACTACTGGGGGGATGGGCCTGCGGGCCCGCTGCCGTTCATCCTGTACCCTTATGAGGCCGTGCACTTCGATCAGCCCATCGAGACACTGTATGCGCAACGTGAAGCGCGTTTGCGCGCACCCAAAACCGGCTTCTGCTGCTTTGTCGTGTCCAACACGGTCGGCGGCATGGCGCAGCGGCGGCTTGAGGTTTTTCAGCGCATCAACGCCTGGCAGCACGTGGACTCGGCCGGCGCGCAGCTGAACAACACGGGCTTCCGTGCGCCGCGCGGCGTGCAATTCCTCGACTGGATCGCAAAATACAAATTCATGATCTGCCTTGAGAACAGCGACGCTGCGGGTTACGTGACCGAAAAGGCGTTGCAGGCTTCACTCGCCGGGACCGTGCCGATATACGACGGCTGCGGACTGACGCAATTCAACCGCGATGCGATCGTGGACGCGTCGGCGCCAGGTTTCCTGGACGAACTCAAGGCGCTCGACGCCGATGCGGCTGAATATCAGCGGCGCCAGCACCTCGACCTGTACTTGCGGCGCCCGTCGCTGCTGGATTTCGAGACGCGCTTCGCTGCGCTGTTGCTGAGTTGAACTCATGAGCGCTGACGCCATGCCCCAGGTGTTGTTCTACGATCCGCTTTGCCGCGAGCCCTACGACTCGGCAACATTGCGCGAGCGGGCGAGCGGCGGGACCGAGGCCAGCGTCACGCGCATTGCTGACGCGCTCGGCGCCTGCGTGGCGCAGCACAACCGCACCGAGGACAACGGCAACTATCGCCGGCCGGGCCGCATCGCGGGCATCGAGCATGTGGTCGTGGTGCGCGAATCGCGCGCGTTGCCGATCTTGCGGGAACTTTATCCGCGCGCGCAATTCTATCTGTGGGTGCATGACCAGATGAATCCAGGCTCGAAGCGCGCGCGGCGGCTCGCCTCGACCGCGCGCGTGCTGCGCGAACTCGAAGTGAAGGTCATCTGCGTATCGGATTGGCAACGGCAGCGCCTCGAAGCGACGCTTGAGGGCATTGGCCTCGCAGATCACGTCACCGCGCGCACGATCTACAATCCGGTCGCCGATGAGCTCAAGGCCGATGACGGTCCGGTCGATGCGGACCGGCTCGTGTTCTTCTCTTCGCCCAACAAGGGCCTGGCCTACGCACTCGACGTGTTCGCCTCGCTCCGGCGGCGCATTCCATCGCTGCGCCTGTTGGTGGGTAATCCCGCCTACAAGCGTGGCCGTGTCAGTGGGCGCGACGGCGTGGAGTATCTCGGTCCGCAACCGCAGGAGCGCATACACGCCAGTGTGCGCGGCGCGCTGTGCACCTTCGCGCCGAACTTCGTGCTGCCGGAGACCTTCGGCCTCGTGTACGCTGAATCGAAAGCGCTGGGCACACCAGTGCTGGCGCACGACTGCGGGGCGGCGGCGGAGGTGATCGGCGATCCGCAGCAGGTGCTGCCGGTGCGGCGAAGTTTCCGCGGCTACGAAGCAGCCGTGCACAGCCTGCCGCCGGCCTGGCGGCGCGGTCCGGCCCGCATCGCCGATCGGTTGGGTCTGTTCGACATCTACTTTGAGCGCATTGCCGCCTGGCGTGCCGGTGGGCGGCCACGGGTTGGACCTGATCCGCGCTTCACGCTGACCCAAGTGACTGCGCAGTGGCGCGCGCTGCTGCAGGCCGCGCCGGATCGCGTCGTGAGAGCTCCTTGAGCAAGAGCGTTTCCATTGTGATACCGACTTTCAACCGCGCCGCGCTGCTGCCGCGCGCGATTGACAGTGCGCTGGCGCAGACAGTGCCCGCCGAGGTGATCGTCTGCGATCACGGCAGCAGCGATGACACCCCAGCCGTCGCCGCGCGCTACGGCGCTTCGATCCGCTATATCCGCCGCGAGCGCGACCAGGGGCCGATCGTCTGCTGGCGCGAGGGTGTCGAGAGCGCCAGCGGCGAACTGGTGCATCTGAATTTCGACGACGACTGGAGCGACGCGGCGTATGTGGCGCGCACGCTGCCATTGCTGCGCGATGACGTCGGCTTCGTCTACACGCGCACGCGAATCCATCACAGCGCGGACGCGCACACGCGCGTGCTGCTGCGGCATCCGGCCGGCATCAGGCCCATGTCGCAGGTTGTGCAGTTCCTGCTGCGCGAGAAACTGCCGATCAGCCCGGGTTGCGCGCTATTCCGCCGCCGCGACATCCTGAAGAATCTGCTGCCCGAGGTGCCGGGCGCCCACGGGCGCTACGGCCGGAATTCGGGCGTGGGCGAGGACCTGCTGCTGTTCCTGCTGGCCGCGCTCGATTATCCGTACTACGCGCACGTGCCAGAAGCGCTTGCGAATTTCCTGGCGCACCCGACCAGTATTACAACGCAGGCCGGCGACACCGGCCGCATGGCCGAGCTGGTTAGCGCCTACGCGCTGGCGAAGCAGTATTACCTGTCCCNNGCCGGGCGGAACAGCGCCGGCGAACTGTCGGTGTATGCGCGCCAGTCCAGGCCGAGATGCAAGAAAGTCGCGTTCGCGAACTCGGCCAGCGAATGCGCCTGGCCGGTCGCGATGACGAAGTCGTCGCCGCGCGGCTGTTGCAACATCAGCCACATCGCCTCGACATATTCCTTCGCGTAACCCCAGTCGCGCTTGGCGTCGAGGTTGCCGAGGTAAAGTTTGTCCTGCAAACCCGCCTGAATGTGCGTCGCGGCGCGCGTGATCTTGCGGGTGAC
>PMNQ01000016.1 GCA_003162555.1 Gammaproteobacteria bacterium
GGCAACGAGGGTTCCTGGCCTGGTGATCAATCGCATCGGGAGCTCCGCAACTTAATGAGGAACATGAGGGAGTATTGTTCGTATAATAATCATTACACAGGTAACTAATCCAGAGTTGCATGAGAACGCCCCCGGCCCGCGAACAGTTTGGCATGCTGNNTCGACAGCCTGGTCCGCGGCGGGTTCGTGCGCCGCCGGGCCTCGATGCGCGATCGACGCGTCAAGACCGTGCACCTGACGGCGAAGGCACTTCGCAAGCTGGAGCAGATAGAGCAGGTTGCGCAGCAGGTACGCACCGAAGTGACCCAGGGCATCGACGGCGCCACCCTGGCCACCGCAGTCGCCGCACTGGTGCTGGTGAGGAATCAGCTGACAAAAATGGAATAATGGCAGCATGATGCCGGACGCCGGCGCCTGTTGGCGGCATTGGGTGGAAAACAGATGTCAAAGATTGTTGAGCGTACCCTCGATTGCTTCGAACTCTTTGCCGAGCAGATGCGGCCGCTGTCGCTGACCGAAATCTCGCGACTGCTGAAGATACCGCCGTCGAGTTGTCATGACGTGCTGCAGGCGCTGCAGAAACGTGGCTACATCTACGAGCTGGCGCCACGCGGCGGATTCTATCCAACCCTGCGGCTGCACGATCTCGCCAAGACCATTGCCGATCACGATCCGGTACTGCTGCGCGCTGAAATCCTGCTGAGGTCGTTGCGCGACATTCTTGACGAGTCGGTGCAGCTGGCAAAGGCGCGTGACCTGCAGGCAACTTATCTGCTGACTTTCGAGTCGGCCAACGCGCTGCGGATTGTCGTCGGGGTGGGCAGCAACCTCCGCAGCGTGCATGCCACGTCGGCGGGCAAGGCGTTGCTGGCCAGCCTCGATGAGCGGGCGCTGGCTGCCTACCTGAAGTCAGCCAAACTGACCGCGCTGACGGCAAAATCGGTGCTGTCCAAGACTGAACTGCGCAATCAGATCGAGACCGGCCGCAAGCGTGGCTGGTTCCTCAACCGGGAAGAAAGCGTGGAAGGCGTGACCACCCTGTCCTCACGCTTCAAGTGGCAGGAATCGCTGTACATCGTCACCGTTGCCGGACCGACGCCGCGCATCGATGCCAAGCTGAGCTGGGCAGCAGAGTTGCTGATGGACGTATGCAAGCGGCTCGAGACGACTTCAGACGCGAAGCCGCCGCGGACGCTTCCGGCCAAAAATCAATAGGACTTGGGCTGGCCCAGTACGCGTTCCGCGATGTAGCACAGGATCAGCTCGCGCGAGACAGGTGCCAGCCGCGTTGCCACGGCTTCACGGAAGTAACGCTCGACGTTGTACTCGCTGGCGTATCCCATGCCGCCATGGGTGCGAACCGCACGGTCGCAGGCCCTGAACGCCGCATCGCCAGCCAGGTACTTGGCGGCATTTGCTTCGGCGCCACAGGGCTTGCCGGCGTCGTAGAGTTCCGCAGCGCGCAGCGTCATGAGTTCGGCGGCATACAATTCCGCCCAGCTTTCGGCCAGCGGATGCTGAATCGACTNNCTTCCTCGCCGATGCGGTCTTCCTCCGGCACCGGCAGTCCGTCGATGAACAGCGCATTGGAGTCCACCGCGGCACGGCCCATCTTGTGGATCTCGCGCGCCTCGATGTATTTGCGATCAAGCTTCGTATAGAAAAGCGACAGCCCGTCGGTAGGGCGCTTGCACTGTTCGATGGGCGTGGTGCGCGCCAGCAAGACAATCTTGTCGGCTTCCTTGGCAGTACTGGTCCACATCTTGCGACCATTGACGATGTAGCGATCACCATCGCGCACTGCCAGCGTTTTGAGCTTGGTTGTATCCAGACCGGCATCCGGTTCGGTAACACCAAAACAGGCACGCGTTGCGCCGCTGATCAAGGGTGGCAACATGCGCTGCCGCTGCGCTTCATTGCCATGCACCACGATGGCGTGCGGTCCGAAGATGTTGATGTGAATGGTGGAACAAGCGGCAAAAGTCCCAGCCGATGAGCCGATGGTCTGCATCATGATCGCGGCTTCAGTGACGCCAAGCGCCGCCCCGCCATATTCGGCGGGCATGGCGATGCCGAGCCAGCCGCCCTCGGCGATAGCGGCGCTGAACTCGAACGGGAACGAGGCTGTCTCGTCCTTGTTGCGCCAGTATTCATCGTCGAAGCGGTTGCAGATCGCGCGCACCGCGTCGCGGATCGCCGCGTGGCTGCCGAGATCCTTCGTACGCTTCAACGAATCGACTGCGACTTCGAACAATGCGTGTGCGAAGCCGATCGGCTGGGTCCATTGNNCGACCAGGTGATTCTCACCGTCGCGCCGGGCGACGCGGGGCGCACGGTCACGGCGGCGGCGGGCCTCGTGCACGACTCGCACCCCGAGGCCGACGGCGGCGAGGTGCGGATCGGAATAAAGATCATCCACCGAGTTCACGCCGCAGGCGGGAATGTCGGCTGCATCAAGCACGCAGAGCCATTCGGCATTGGTGCGCGCAAGCAGGTGATCTTTCAGGAAAGCGCCGACTTCGCGTGCATGCACGGTGCGGCTCTCCTGGTTCACGAAAATAGAGCCGGGCGCGAGCAGGTTTCCGGCACCGATAATTTCGGCGAAGGCGCGCCAATGCTTGTCAGTGTAGACGACGATCGCGAGATA
>PMNQ01000224.1 GCA_003162555.1 Gammaproteobacteria bacterium
CTGTTCTACATGGGCGAGACCAATCTCAAACACAAGATCCTCGCGATCGTCGAGGAGGAAGGGGCGAGCCGCGCAAGCTACGCCCTGAAACTCCTGCAATCGGAGGGGGAACTGACCATCGCCTCGACCGGCAAGGACCCTGCGACCGGGACCCTCGTGACGCAGGAGTATCACGTCGAGGGGCCGGTGATGATCTTCCTGACCACGACCGCCATCGAGATCGATGAGGAGCTGCTGAACCGGTGTCTCGTGCTGTCGGTGGATGAGAGTCGGGAGCAAACCGAAGCGATCCACCGCCTGCAGCGCGAGCGGCGCACGCTCGCCGGGCTCGTGAACGGCCAAAGAAAGCACCGGCTGCTGGCCCAGCACCGGCACGCGCAGCGGCTGCTGCGGCCGCTCAAGGTGCTGAACCCTTATGCCGATCGCCTGACGTTCCTCTCGGACAAGACCCGCACGCGGCGCGATCACGAGAAGTATCTCACGCTGATCGACACGATCGCGCTGCTGCACCAGTACCAGAGACCCTTGCGGAGCGTGCAGAAGGATGGCGAGACGATCGAGTACATCGAGGCAACGCTGGAGGACATCGGCTGCGCCAATGCGCTCGCGCACGAGGTGCTGGGCCGGAGCCTCGATGAGCTGCCGCCGCAGACGCGCCGGGTGCTCGCGCGGGTGATCGAGATGGTTGAGCAGCACTGCCGTGCGCAGAGCCTGTCGCGCACCGCTTACCGCTTTAGCCGCCGGCAGCTGCGCGAATACACGGGGCTGTCGGACACGCAGCTGCGGGTGCACCTGGAGCGGCTCACGCAGCTGGAGTACGTGCTCGTGCACCGGGGGATGCGCGGGCAATCGTTCGTCTATGAACTGCTGTTCGATGGCCCGGCGGCGAGCGAGGCGCCGCATCTGTCCGGGCTCATCGATGTCACTACGATGGCAAGTTCGCGGGGGTCAGATACCCAGTTCGCGCAGGTTACGCGGGGTCATCGCGGCCCCAACGCGGCGGGGTCGCGGCCGGTGGAAATGCTCGCAAAGCCTATAGATATCGCTGTTCCAGAAGAAGCAGCGGCTAAAGAGGAAAAACGGCACCTCCTGAAGCCCAACGGTCGGGAGGCATCGTACGTACCGGCACCGCTGGCATGAGTGGTCGGCCGGGCAAGCAACCGGGGCCGCTGCGCTATGCCGGCGACCCCGAGACGCGCGGGGGCTTTAGGCCCTACCTCATCGCGTTCACCGACTGGATGGGCGCGATGCACTACTCGGCCCACACGGTGAAGAACCGGCGGATCGAACTCGGGTACTTCATTGACTGGTGCGAGGAGCGATCCATCACGCGGCCCGATGAGGTGACGCGGGCGCTGCTGGAGCGCTATCGGCAGCACGTGTTCCACTACCGGCGCAAGGACAACGGCACGCCGCTGTCGTTCCAGACGCAGCACAAACGGCTGATCAGCGTGCGGATGTTCTTCCAGTGGCTCACGCGCCAGTATCACCTGCTGTTCAATCCGGCCTCGGAGCTGGAGCTCCCGCGCACGGAGCAGCGGCTGCCGCGGCATGTGCTCAATGTCGCCGAGGTCGAGCAGGTGATCAACGCGATCGAGGTCGAGGAGCCCACGGGCTTGGGCGTTCGCGATCGCGCGATGCTCGAAGCCCTGTACTCGACCGGGATGCGCCGCGGGGAGCTGGTGGCGTTGCGCATCGATGACGTGGACCTGCGCGAAGGAACCGTGTTCATCCGGTTGGGCAAGGGCAAGAAGGACCGCGTGGTGCCGATCGGCGAGCGCGCCTGTGCCTGGATCGAGAAATACCTCTACACGATCCGACCCAGGTACCTGGAGGCCGAAGACCCCGGGACCCTGTTCCTCGCCAAACACGGCGGCGGGATGGACGGCAAGCAGCTCTCCGGCATCGTCAAACGCGCCATCGAGCGCGCCGCGTTGGATCGGTTCCAGGACACGCACCCCAATGCCGCCTGTCATCTGCTGCGCCATGCCTGCGCGACCCACATGCTGGAGAACGGCGCTGACATCCGCTACATCCAGGCGCTGTTAGGTCATGCGGATCTGTCTACCACCGGCGTCTATACGCGCGTGTCGATCCTGAAGCTCAAAGAGATCCACGAGAAGACCCATCCGGCGCGGCTGACGCGCACCGGCAGCGCCATACTGGATGCCCTGGAGGGCGAAATCCCGCAGCTTCCCGCCGAGCCGTCCAGCCTGCCGGCGACATAACCCGCTTGCCTTGCGATCGCCGCTACGCCGGCCGACAATGCCCCTGAGCCCATCCAGGGAACGGGAGTACGTGCCTTCGTCATCGCCCCTTTAGCCGCCAAGCCGCGCCCGGAAAACGCGTTCATCTACGATGAACTCGCGTCAGGGGCGACATACGTCGAGTCAGATCCGATCGGGCTGAATGCTGGTGTGAATACCTATGCGTACGCTTTGAATGGGCCATTGAAGTTTGTTGATCCGAACGGCCTACAGAGCGTGGTGGGTCCTAATCCTGGCGGTCCTTCAAGTTCACCAATACTTCCCAGTACTGGTGGACCCGGGAATATGGGCCCTCGGCCGGCATACCCTGATACCACGAACTCCGTTAAGTGCGCCGCAGAGTGCACCAGCACTGCAAGCAAAGGGGCGAAGCGATGTATGAGTTCCTGCGGGTTCACACCGGGCGGCGCGGCCCTGTGCCGCGGCGGCTGGGTTGAATGGCAGAGCGCGTGTCTCATTAACTGTGCAGGAGGGTAGCTAATCGTGACAAGATTAACGCGGTACGCTGCCGTCCTCGCAAGCCTGGTAGTGCTGGCTGTTACATGTGGAATGGCCGGATACGCCTTTGGTGCCTATGCTCAATATCGACACACAGTGGTGCTTCAGCAATCCATTTTGGCTCGAGACATTTTGCAGGCCAAGATGTGTGAGCAGAGTGGGTGTGATTCCATAAAGGATTGGCTAGTTGAGGACGTGCCACTGCACTATGGCAATGTGGTAGCGCAAGACGTGCTCATGCGCCAGCCGATTTTCAATCGGCTTTTTGATGTCTCCCGCATCACCTGGAAGTCCATTGGTGAAGGGCAGTCTGATGTCAAGCAACCACAATACTTTGAGCGTGCGATATTCGAATGCCAGTGCGGCTTGCATGCGTCTAGTCTTGAGAAGTAACTACAACTACTTCAGAGACTTCGATCCGCAGGTGGGGCGGTATGCCGAGAGCGATCCGGTAGGGATCATCGGTGGCGTGAATACTTACGCGTATGGCTACGACAATCCGGTTGGGTTTTATGATCCGTCCGGTCTTACATCGATTCAGGTGAATGTCGCGAGCGGGATGATGTTGGTGGACCCCGAAGTTAAGGGGCGACCGCCGTACTCAATTCCGATCACCTCTGGGCGCGGACAGTGCCAGAACAATCCAAAGTGCTCGGCGAATAAGAATCAGGGGCCACTTCCGCCGGGAAAATACCAGCTCAATGTGGGCGAGATCTCTCAACTCGGGGCGTTCGGAACTCTGCTGCGCCAACTCCGTGGGGACTGGGGTAGCTGGCGAGTGCCCTTGCATCCGCTGCCGGCGACGAACGTGATGGGGAGATCAGGGTTCTTCCTTCATGGCGGGCAAATCCCGGGATCTGCGGGGTGCGTCGATTTTGGTGGGGGAATCTTCGGGAGCTCGCTGACGGATGAGCTGCTGCAGGACATACGAAATGATCCCAACGGCATAGTGCCGCTCACCGTTCAGTGATCGCAAGATGCAGGCGATGAATTCACGGCCAGCGATTCTTGGTGCGATCCATGCGGTGGTCTGGGTGGCGACCTTGATTGTTGTGACCCGCGTCTTCGGTGGCAGCGGTTCACGTGCCGCATATGCATTGTTATGCGCGTGGTGGCTGACGCTGTACGTGGCGCTGCTGATTGGAACGCCCTGGCGTGCCGTTCCGGTCTACCTGGCCGTGATGCTCGTGGCCTTCGTTGTGGACGCAGCGATGGGCAGCAATGCGCTTTACCATGATCCTCCGCCAGTTGCGACGCTGAGCTTCGTGACCATTGCCGCCCTGCAGGTCGCGCTATGGGTCAGCCCGTTTGCCGTCAACTGGGTAGCAACCCGCATACGCGGCCACGTTGGCTGAATAGGCAGCCACCTCGGCAGCGAAAGGCCGCTGCCGCGCTGATCGCAGTGGTGCCGAATCTGAAGCAAGGCAGGATAGCCTCGGAGCGGCTAAGGGGCCACGTTGTGGCCTGTGGTGAGCTGCACTCGGGTTGCTGGAATCGATGGAGTGCAGGATAGCCGCCGGCTTAGCGTTGTGTCCCAATGTGGCCCAGGGGTTGCTGCACTCTGCCGCTGAAGACGGTTGAGTGCAGGATAGACGGNNCTGCCGCGAACCTGGTAGATGACACGCCAGGAGTGGGCCGGGACTTCGCGGATCTCAGGGTCATCGAGCTCGGGCACGCGCCTGCCGACGCGCGGGGTGTCCGGAAGCGTTGCGGCGCGGGCCAGGATGTCGCGCACGACGGCCTTGGCGTTCGTGGGCGAGTCCTTGGCGATGTAGTCGTGGATCGCCTTCAAGTCCGCCCGCGCCCGCTGCGACCAGCGAGGCGCACTCACCAGGCTTCGATCTCGCGGGCCAGCTCTTCGCTGGAGACGGTGCGTCCGGCGTCGATGTCCTTCAGGCCCTGCTGGACCTTCCCGAGCACGTAGAGCCGGTAGACGATCTCATCGAAGGGAACGTCATCGGGGAGCCGTTCGATGGCGTGGAGGGCTTCCTGCTTGGCCGAATGCGCGTGCATGGGGCGTCTCCTTAGCGGCTGGCCTGGGCGAGCACGCCGTCGAGCATTTGCAGGACGAGCTTCTGCTGGGCCTTGGGCAGGCGGGTCAGCCGCTCGATCTTCTGCTGGATCTGCGGTGCCGGGCCGCGCTTGGTGGGCGGAGCCTTCTCATCGATCAGCGACTCGACGCTGACGCTCAGGGCGCGGGCGAGCGCCGGGAGCATCGAGACGGGCACGCCGCGGCGGCCCACTTCCCAGGAGGCGATGGTCTGCTGCGAGACGCTCAAGGTCTCGGCGAGCTGCACCTGGGTGATGGCTGCGCTCTTGCGGAACTCGGCGATCCGGGTGCCGAGCTGCCGGAAGAATGCCTTCTCGTCCTGGGTCATTGAGTCGAATCCGTCGCACAGGGATGGGTCCATAAGCTACCGCCGCTCTGTAGTGGGGAGTTGACACAACTCCTAATAGGAGTAGTCTGCGCCTCAATTATTTTGTTGCCAACCCCCTTGACAGGTTTTTGGGAGACCCCCGATGGCGCGCATCCCGGCGGAGGAGATCGAGCGGCTAAAGAGCGAGATCGCCGTGGAGCGGCTGGTGGAGCTCTCGGGGGTGGTGCTGAAGAGCGCCGGCAAGGATCTGCTGGGCCGCTGCCCGTTCCACGAGGACCGNNATCCTTCCCGCACCGATCCACTTCGACGCCGGCGATCAGGTGCTGATGGACCAGGCGATCCGCTACTACCAGGAGCGCTTGAAGCAGACGCCGGAGGCGCTCGCGTATCTGGCGCGCCGGGGGCTCGACGATGCCGAGTTGATCGAGCGGCACCGGCTGGGCTTTGCCGATCGAACGCTGGGCCTGCGGTTGCCGGAGAAGACGCGCAAGGCGGGCCACGAGATCCGCAGTCGCTTGCAGAAACTCGGGCTTCTGCGCGACTCCGGTCACGAGCACTTCAACGGCTCGATCGTGATCCCGGTCATTACCCCTTCCGGCGAGATCACCGAGGTCTACGGCCGCAAGATCAACGACAACCTGCGCGAGGGCACGCCGTATCACCTGTACCTGCCGGGTCCGCACCGCGGGGTGTGGAACGAGGCGGCGCTTGAATCCTCCTCCGAGATCATCCTGTGCGAAGCCTTGATCGATGCGCTCACGTTCTGGCGCGCCGGCTACCGCAACGTCACCGCAAGCTACGGCATCGAGGGCTTTACGGCCGATCACCTGGCCGCGTTCAAACAGCGCGGCACGAAACGCGTGCTGATCGCCTACGATCGGGACGAGGCTGGCGACCGGGCGGCGGAGAAGCTCGCCGAGAAACTGATCGCTGAAGGCCTGGAGTGCTACCGGATCCAGCTCCCGCACGGCATGGATGCGAACGAGTACGCGCTCAAAGTGCAGCCGGCGGCGAAGTCGCTGGGGATCGCGATCCGCAAGGCGGTGTGGCTCGGCAAGGGTCCCGCACCCACCGAATCCCCCGGCCAGCAGATCGAGCATGCGCCGACGACCCTCCCCGAGATCACGCCTTTAGCCGCTTCAGTATCGGCGCCGAGCGTGGCTGAGGCCGTGACACCGGAGCTGACGCCACCGGACAATCCCCTCGCCGACGAAGTGATCGTGAGCTATGGGGAGCGGCGCTATCGCGTCCGAGGTCTCGCAAAGAACCTCTCGTACGAGACTCTGAAGATCAACCTGCACATCGCGCAAAGCGAGGCGTACTACGTCGACACGTTCGACCTGTACAGCGCCCGGTCGCGGCATCTGTACATCGTGAACGCCGCGAAGGACCTAGCGGTGCGCGAGGAGATCGTGAAGGCCGATCTCGGCCGACTGCTCCTGAAGCTCGAATCCTTGCAGCAATCCCGGATCGAGGCGGCGCTGAAGGTCGAACCGGAGAGCCCGGCGATGACCGAGGCCGAGCGCGACTCCGCGCTCGACCTGCTGCGCGATCCGACGCTCCTGGATCGGATCCTGGCCGACTTCGACACCTGTGGCCTCGTGGGCGAGCGCACCAACAAGCTCGTGGGGTATCTGGCCGCCGTCAGCCGCAAGCTTGATCGACCGCTGGGTGTTCTGGTGCAGTCCTCGAGCGCGGCCGGCAAGTCCTCGCTGATGGACGCGGTGCTGTCGTTCATGCCGGAGGAGGAGCGGATCAAGTAGCCTGTTCTACATGGGCGAGAC
>PMNQ01000223.1:0-5305 GCA_003162555.1 Gammaproteobacteria bacterium
GTGCGCCAGGATCGCGACGTGCAACTTGCATCTGGCCGTTCGGCGCTGCGTTTCAGCGACGTGGCCGGGCTCATCGATCCGACCACGGTCACGTTCACCGTGCCCGCCAATCCGGGCGTGCGAGTGCTTGAGCAGAATTTCCAGTTTGACCTGGTCAGCACCTCGAAGCTGCTGCTGCGTTATCTCGACCGCGAAATCACAGTCGAGCGCGCTGTCGGCAACGAGATCTCGACCGTCACCGGCACGCTGCTCTCAGCCGGCGATGGCCTCGTGTTGCGCAGTGCCGATGGCAGCGTGCATGCGCTGAACGGCTATTCCGCGGTGAAATTTCCGGAACTGCCGGGCGGGTTGATCACGCAGCCCTCATTGGTTTGGGAGCTGACATCCCCGGTCGCCGGCACGCAACGCGCGCGCGTCACCTATCAGACCGGCGGCATCACCTGGTGGGCCGACTACAACGTCGTGTTCAACGAAGGTCGCGATGCCAACAGTGGGCTGCTCGACCTGTCGGCCTGGGTCAGCGTCATCAACCAGTCCGGTGCCACGTACAAGGATGCGCGGCTCAAGCTGGTTGCGGGTGACGTCAATCGCGTGCAGCCGCCGGCGCCGCGCGCCATGTATCTCGAGAAGGTAGCGATCGCGGCTGCCGCCGACGCCACGGGTTTCGTCGAGAAGGCCTTCGACGAATTTCATCTCTACACGCTCGGCCGCACCACGACGCTGCCCAACAACTCGACCAAACAGATCGAGCTGTTCGATCGCGCGAAGCAGATTCCCGCGCGCCGGCTGCTGATCTATGACCCGCTGGGTTCACCGACATTCGGTGCGCCCTACACCGAGCGCAATCCCGGTTTTGCCGCCAACACCAAGGTTGAGACCTACCTGGAGTTCCGCAACGACGCGGCTTCTGGCCTGGGCGTGCCGCTGCCGGCCGGCCGGGTGCGGGTCTCGCGCCTCGACAGCGCGGACGGGAGCCTGGAATTCATCGGCGAGGATGCGATCGGCCACACGCCGAAGGACGAGACCGTACGCCTNNGATCGACAGCAAGGCGCGCTGGATTGAAGAGGAAATCGAGATTACTCTCCGCAATCACAAGGCGCAGCCGGTCGACGTACAGGTGCGTGAGCCGATGTACCGCTGGTCCAACTGGAAAGTGCTGACACACTCGCACGCGTACGAGCAGGACAGCGCGCAGCTCATCCACTTCAGCGTCACGGTTCCAAAGGACGGCACGACCGTAGTCCGTTATCGGACGCATTACAGCTGGTAAATGCATGAGCGCAGGCGACGACAAGCCCGCAGACAAGCCGCCACCCGGCCCGCCGGGCGCGCTTGGCCCGCCGGGTTTGCGCGGCAAACCGCCTTCGCGCGACGGCGTGAGATACGACCAGCGCGGCAACGCGGTCTGGCAATGGGCCGTGGATACCGGCAAGCACGCGATCGATTCGACCTCGCGGCTGCTCAAGCGGCTCGAGGTGCCGGGGCTCAGCATTGAGGACGATGCCAAGCCGGGCACGAAGCCCGGCGCAAAGCCCGATAAACCTGGCGGTGCGGGATCCAGCGCGCGTCCCTCGCGCGGGCCCCCGGGGCCGCCACCACGCACCTCGGGTCACGACCCCTATGGCCGGCGCACGGACCGCCCCAATCCGCTGGCGCCGCCGCCGCCGCCGCCGCCGGCTGCGCGGGCGCCGGGCACGACGATCAGGAAACCAATGACAGCGTCGCCGCCTCGCCGCTCGTGGTGGCAGCGCCTGTTTCGGCGGCGTTGAGCGGGTCGATGTAATCGACTCCAGCGGCCGCCAGCCATCGCGCGGCGGTGTTCGAGGTGACACGTTTGGCGACGCAGTGGATGCCGAGTACGCGCGCGATGTGCGTGCAGGCTGAGAGCAGCGCGCGCGGATAGCGATCCTGCATCGCCTCGGTCGTCAGCACCGGACTCAGCTTGAGCATGCGGATGGCTTTGCAGCGCAGCAGCTTCAGCGCCGCATCGTTGAGCACGAAGTCATCGAGAACCACGCGGCAGTGGAGCCGCTCGCACAGCTCGAGCAATGGCAGTGTGCGTTCCGGCTGCTCGGCCCACGCCGCGGCTGGCAGGATCAGCATCACCAGGCCCTCATCGACGTCGTTGCGCGTCAGGCAGATTTCGAGGCGGCCGGCGAAACCGCGATCAAATACAGTGGCCGCGGAGATCGCAATCGCGAAACTCGACGGCTTGCTGGCGTAGCGCTGCCGGTGCTGCACGAGCCAGTCAACCAGGCGCTCGAACACCGCGGCATCGTGCTGTGCGCCGACCGGCGCGACCGATACTTCGAAGCGGCGGATGCCGCCGCCGTGTTGCAGCCGGGTGTAGGCGCGCGCGCGAATCGGTGTGTTGTCAGGCAGATCGAGCGGCATAGTGCTGTCGGCATCGGGCGCAGGGAGCGGCGCTCCCTGACGCTTGTCGACCTGCCGCGCAACCATCATGCTGAAGCGCTGCATCAGCGCGCGCACGGCGGGCGTGACCACGCGCGACTCATCGACGAGGCCGCCCTCGACGAACGCGAAGCCGACGCCGCTGCAGCCGCCGAGCGGATCGCGCGCCGCCAGGAACAGGGCGCGGCGGCCGTCGTCCAGTTTTCGATGGATGCAGCTGCGATTGGGTTCGAGCGCGAACACGTCGAGAGCCGCAAGCACGTAACCGTGTTCGTCCGGACCGATGGAGCCCGCGCTCAGCCAAAGCGTTTCACCGCCGGAGTCGTGCAAGGAAAAAGACTGCGCCCGCCAGGGCCTGAGCGCAAGCAGCAGCGCCCGGCCCAGGTCGTCCGGTACAGGCCGCCGCCGCGCGCCCGAGGCAGTCTTCTCCGACAGTAGGGACATGCTGCCTATCATGGAGCAGGCAGCCAAATGTCGCCGTGACGGCACTCCCGTTCCACTGCGGCGGCACTAATTCGCTACACTTGTCATAATTCAAGCGGCGGCGACTCCGGAGGTCTCCGACGTGTATCGCGCCCCCGTCACCGAATTGCGCTTCGTGCTCGAGCACCTGCTCGATGCCGGGCAGCTCGCGCGCCTGCCTGGATATGCTGATTTTTCGCTGGAAACGGCCGCAGCGATCCTGGACGAGGCCGGCCGCTTCGGCGCCGAGGTGCTCGCGCCGCTCAACCAGAGCGGCGATAAGGAGGGCGCAACCTGGAGTCCGCAGGGGGTGCGAATGCCCACTGGTTTCCGCGCGGCCTACCAGAAATATGTTGAAGGCGGCTGGCCCCAGCTCGGCGTCGACGCGGCGCACGGCGGACAGGGGGCGCCGCGGGTGCTGGCCAATGCGGTCGAGGAAATCTGGTGCAGCAGCAACGTCGCGCTGATGCTGTGCCCGCTGCTTTCGCGCGGCGCGATCGAGGCGCTGCTGATGGTCGGCTCAGCGCAGCTGCAGCAAACCTATTTGCGGAGGATGTTGAGCGGCGAATGGTCGGGCACGATGAACCTGACCGAGCCGCAGGCCGGTTCTGACCTCGCGGCGATCCGCATGCGCGCGGCGCCGGCGGGCGATCACTATCTGATCACCGGCCAGAAAATATTCATCAGCTACGGCGATCACGATATGACCAGCAATATCGTGCACCTCGCGTTGGCTCGCATCGATGGCGCGCCGCCCGGCGTGAAGGGTCTGTCGCTGTTCCTGGTGCCGAAATTCCTGCCTGACGCGCACGGCGCGCCCGGTGCGCGCAACGACCTGCGCTGCGTGTCGATCGAACACAAGCTCGGCATCCGCGCCAGTCCCACCTGCGTGCTCGCCTACGGTGATGCCGGTGGCGCGACCGGGTTCCTGGTGGGCGCGGCGAACCGCGGACTCGAGTACATGTTCATCATGATGAACGCCGCGCGTCTCGCGATGGGATTCCAGGGCGTCGGGCTCGCCGAGGCGGCGCTGCAGCGCGCCACCGCCTGGGCGCGCAATCGCGTGCAGGGCCGGCCAGTCGGCACGGCAGGAGGTGGCGCGCAGCCGATCATTCGCCATCCGGATGTGCGGCGCACGCTGCTGTCGATGCGCGCCTCCATCGAGGCGATGCGCGCGCTCGCGCTCTACGCCGCGCTGCAGTTCGACCTGGCCGACGCACTGGCCGGCGAGGATGCGCAACGCGCCGCGATGCTGCGCGGCGAGTTGCTGATTCCGATCGTCAAGGGCTGGTGCACGGAGTACGCCTTCGAGATTGTCTCGCAGGGCCTGCAGGTGCACGGCGGCATGGGCTNNGCGCGCTGCTCGATGAGATCGAGGCGGAGTTGCGTGAATATGGCTTCGACGGAGGCCGCGACGCGTCTCGTGCGGAATTGCCCGTGATCGTCGCCGCTGTGCGCGAAGCGGTGAGCACCTTGCGCGCAACGACCGCGGCGCTGATGGCGCAACTCGACGCCGCGCCGGCCGCGGCCTATGCGGTCAGCGTGCCGTACCTGCGGCTGTGCGGGTTCGCCTTCGGCGGATGGCTGATGGCGCGCGCGGCACAAATCGCGGCGGCGCGGCTTGGCCCCGCTGCCGCAGNNATCGCGGAGGCGGACGTCGACCTGATCTAGCGTCTGGCGGCGCGCGTCACGCGACCTGCTAGCCGATCGTCATCAGATTCGCGTTGCCGCCGGCCGCCGCCGTATTCGTACTGACGCAGACTTCTTCCAGCAGCAAATCGAGCCCGTAGTCCTCGCTGCCGTCGGCGAGGCCAGCGAGTGACACGCCCTGCACCTGAATGATCGGCCCGTCGCGGCGCGCGGCGCCCTGGTTCAGGGCCCGCAGCGCTTCGCGGTCACCGGCGTAGAGGATCGCTGCCAGGCCTTCAGCATCCTGCCAACGTGCAACGGTGAGAATTCGCGCCGCGACAGTTGCGGGCAGCGCCGCCAGAATCTTCGCGGCAGGATTCTGCTTTTCGACGACGGCGACATTTCCGGTCGCGAGCACCGCACCGATCTGCATCAGCAATGCATTCTGCTCAGTGGCCAGCACCTGCATGCGCCCGCGCGGCTTGAGCACATAGACATTGCGTTCGCCCACCGGCCCGGGCAATTCCCGCGACTCACCGGCGCGGCTGCGTTGCAGGTACGCGTTCACACGCGCCGCGGCGGTGCCGAGCTTGCGTTGCACCAGGAATTTGACGTACGCGATCGGCAAAGCCGGGTTGGTCAGCGGGGCGCCGTCGACGGCGCTGGTGCGCGAGGCCGCTGGCTGGATTGCAATCGAGGTGAGCTGCGGGCGCGCATTGCGCAGGCGCCGCAGGTACAGCGGTCCGCCGGCCTTCGGACCGGTGCCCGACAGGCCATTGCCGCCGAAGGGCTGCACGCCGA
>PMNQ01000223.1:5451-5573 GCA_003162555.1 Gammaproteobacteria bacterium
ATGACCGGACCCACATCGGTGGCGAGGCGATCCGGATTGCCGAGCTCAAGTTCGCGCAGCGCGCCCTTCAGCATCGTGAGCACGCGCTCGGCGATGTCTTCCTGCAGGCACAGGATCCGCAG
>PMNQ01000127.1 GCA_003162555.1 Gammaproteobacteria bacterium
GTATTCACCCGACGCCATCGACAGCGATCCGGCCAGCAGGCCTGCGAGCCCAGTAGTGAGGACGATATTTCCGCTCGCGCCTGCGCCGGCTACGCCGAGGATCAGGCTGAGGTTCGAGACCAGCCCGTCGTTCACGCCGAACACCGCCGCGCGCAGGTTGTTGCCCCCCGTGACGCTGCGATGGCGCTGTCCGATATCCTGCACCGTCACCGGCATCAGGTGGCCGTCGACGGCGCCGGCTCCGCTGTAGACCGACAGGCCGCGCAATTTCATCGCGGCCAGAATTGGCTTGAGGGCGCGCGGTCCCAGGCGCCGCACCAGCGTGCCGACCAGCCGCGCCCGCGTGCTGGGATGGAATTCACCCGGATTGGCGAGCCGCGCCCAGTGCGTCGCCTGTTCTTCCGCGGCCTGCGACAGCGCGCGAAACAGTTGCTGGTGCCGCGGGTCGGACTCCGCGTCGGCAACCACGCGATAGAGCCAGGCGGACTCGCGCTCGTGATACCAGCTGTCGTGCGGATTGCTCATGGGATTTCCTGGCCTTCGCTAGGCTAACAAACAACCGCGGGTCGCGCTCAGCGACCGCGCAGGAGCGGTGCGAGGTGCACCATCAGCCCGGTGCTGAGGATTCGGCTGTCGATCACGGCGTGCGCGCCAGAGCGCATCACCGCCACCGCTTCGCTGACGGCTGGACTGTCGACCACCACCAGCACCGCGAGGCCGGGCGCCGCCGCGTGTAGCGAGCCAATCAAGGCGCTGGCGCCCATGTCGGGCATCTGCAGCGGCACGATGGCGCAGAACAAAGGGAAAGATCGCGCCGCGGCGATAGCGCCCCGGCCGTCGACGCATTCGCGCACCGGCGCTTGGAACGCCGCCAGGACTCGCCGGATCTCCTCGCTGTCGCGTTGCTGGACGCACAGCACCGCCGGCAGGCCCAAGTCAGCAGCGGCACGCGGTTCGGCACCGGGTTGGCCGGCAGGTGAGATGAGAGTGGGCACGGCGCGAGTCTGGCGCGGGCGGGCCAGGTGTGAAATCAGGGATTCTGCTTAGAATCCCCGGAATCGAGCACCATGCGCACCAGTTCCGCCAGCGAGCCGGCGCGCATCTTCTCCATGACATGGGCACGGTGGATTTCCACGGTGCGCTGGCTCACGCCCAGTTCAGCGCCGGCCACCTTGTTGGCTTTGCCGTGCGTAACCAGTTCCATGACCTCCGTTTCCCGTGGCGTCAGCGTCGCGAGGCGCGTGCGGATCTCGGCGCGCGCCGCCAACCGCGCACGCGTTTCGGCATCTCGCGCCAGTGCGCGCTGCACGCGATCGAGCAGGTCCTGGTCGCGGAATGGCTTCTGCAGGAAATCGAAGGCGCCTTGCTGCATCGCCTCGACCGCCATCGGCACATCGCCGTGCCCGGTGATGAATACCACCGGAATCGTGGCGCCGCGCCGGTTGAGCTCTTGCTGCAGGTCCAGCCCGCTCATGCCCGGCATGCGCACATCGAGCAGCAGGCAGCCCGGGTCGCGCCGGTCGTAGGCCGCCAGGAATTCCTGCGCTGAGGCGTAGACCTGCGCGGCAAGCCCGACCGAGCGGATCAGGAAGCGCACCGCACCGCGCACCGCTTCGTCGTCATCGACGATATAAACACTCGGTGCGCGGCTCTTCATACGTTGACTCCGTTTATTGCCGGCAGGCTGAACACGAAACAACTGCCGCACGGCTGGTTGGCCCGCCAGGTGAGCTTTCCGCCATGCGCTTCGACGATCGAGCGACTGATCGCCAGCCCCAGTCCCGTGCCGGCCGGCTTGGTGGTCGCGAAAGTCTCGAACAACCGGTCGCGGATCGCCGGGTCGATTCCCGTCCCCAGGTCGCTGACGCTCATTTCGACCGCCGAGCCCGTGTGCGCGGTGCGTAGCGTGACCAGTCGCTGGCTATCGGGACTCTGCACCGCCTCGATGGCGTTGCGCACCAGGTTGAGCATCACCTGCTGCAGCTGGATCGTGTCGCCCAGCACCGTCGGCAGGGTCGCGGCCAGGTCGATCTCGAGCCGCACGTTGTTGACGCGCGCATCGGACTCCACCAGCACAGCCAGCTCGCGCACCACGGCGTTGAGGTCGAGCAGTTCCTCGCGCACCTGCCGGTTGCGCACCAGCTCGCGCAGCCGGCGGATGATCTCGCCCGCGCGCAGCGCCTGCGCGCTGATCTGGCGCAGCGCTTCCACCAGTTCGCCGAGGTCGGGACTGGGCTGCGCGGCCAGGCGCTCGGCCGCCTGCGCGTACATCGTGATCGCGGTGAGCGGCTGGTTGATCTCGTGTGCCAGTCCGGTGGTCATCTCGCCCATCGTGGACAGGCGCGCGACATGCGTGAGCCGCTCGCGCGCTTCCTGCACGGCTTCCTCGGCTGCGATGCGTTGAGCTTCACGTGCGCGCCGGCTGCTCAGGTCATGCAGGAAGCCGACGAAATGCGGCGGCGAGTGGCCGTCGATGCGGCCGATGGCGAGCGAAGCGGGAAATTGGCTGCCATCGCTCCGGAGCGCGGTCACTTCGCGGCCGATGCCGATGATGTGCGGCGTGCCGGTCTCGAGATAGCGGGCGAGGTACTGGTCGTGCTGTTCCCGGTCGGGCCCGGGCATCAGCATGCTGACATTTCGGCCGATGGCCTGCGCGGCTTCGTAGCCGAACATGCGCGCGGCCGTGCGGTTGAAGGTCATGATGCAGCCGCGATGATCGATAATGATGACTGCATCGATGCAGGCATCGAGCAAAGCCTGCAATTCGCCGTTCACGGCGCCGGAAACTCAATAGTTTTCGTCGGACGGCTCGTCGAGGTCCTCGTCGTCTTCGTCCTCATCTTCGTCTTCATCTTCATCCCAGTCGTCGTCTTCGTCCTCGTCCTCTTCTTCATCCTTGGCGCCAGTGATGTCCGCACCCGACCATCCTTCCGGCTGCTCGATCTTTTCAAGGTCGAACTCGGCCCAGGTGTCGACGTCGATTTCCTCGATGTCGCCGTCGAGGTATTCGATCTCGATCAGCTCCGCGTCCTCGTCCACCGATAGCACGCGGAAGCTGTCATTCTCGTCGATGTTCTCGTACCACTGGCCCTTGACGGGCTCGAACTCTCTGGCCACCGCTCTGATCCCCTTGGCTCGCGCCGCGCCGCGGCTCGTGGGGAGATATTAGGGCCAGCGCGGCGATTTAGGCAACGCGGGCGCGGGCGGATCCCCTTGGGTACACTTGAGGTCCAGCTCCGTCCGCATGTGCAAGCCAAGATTGACCATGAGTTCCGCCAAGTCCGTCCGCAGCAAGTCGCGCAGCCCGTTGAGCGCAGCCCGGCGCGTGGTCGTGAAGGTGGGCTCGGCGCTGCTGGTGGATCAGCGCACCGGCCGGCTCAACCGGGCCTGGCTCGAGTCGCTGGTCGAAGACCTGCTGCGGCTGCGGCGCCGCGGGCAGCAGCTGATCCTGGTGTCTTCGGGGGCGATCGCTTTGGGCCGCCGGCATCTGGGCCTGCCCGCCGGCGCGCTGCGGCTTGAGGAAAGCCAGGCCGCCGCCGCCGTCGGCCAGATCNNGAGATCCGCTACGGCGACAACGACCGGCTGGCGGCGCGCGTGGCGCAGATGACCAGCGCCGATTGCCTGGTGCTGCTCTCCGACGTCGACGGCCTGTACACCTCCGATCCCAATCGGGATGGCGACGCGCGCTTCATCGACCAGGTGGCGCAGATCACGCCCGCGATCGAGGCCATGGCCGGCGGCTCGGCCTCGAACATGGGGTCGGGTGGCATGGCGACCAAGATCGCCGCGGCGCGCATCGCGGTGGGCGCCGGCTGCCACATGTGCATCGCGCCGGGCCGGCACCCGCATCCGCTCAAGCGAATCGAGGCTGGCGCGCGCTGCACCTGGTTCATGCCGGCCTCGACGCCGGTCGCGGCCCGCAAGCAATGGATCGCCGGCACGCTGCGCCCGGCCGGCGCCGTGCATATCGACGTCGGAGCGACGCGTGCACTGCTGGCCGGCAAGAGCCTGCTGCCCGCAGGCGTCACTGGCACCTTCGGACGTTTCGATCCGGGCGACACGGTCAGCGTTATCGACGAGGCGGGGCGCGAAGTTGCCCGTGGCATTGCCGGCTATTCCGACGCCGACACCGCCCGCATCCTCGGGCGCCGGAGCGGTGAGATCGAATCGCTACTCGGTTATCGCGGCCGCGAGGAACTCATCCATCGCGACGACCTGGTGATCCTGCGTCATGACTGAAGTGCGGGAACTGATGCAGCAGATGGGCCGGCTGGCGGTGGCAGCCGCGGCGCAACTTGCGCTGGCCGACTCCGCAACCAGGAACCGTGCGCTGCTGGCCGCGGCCGCAGCGCTCCGCGCGCAGTGCGCAGGTCTGCTCGACGCGAACGCAACCGACATGGCCGCGGCGAGGGCTGCGTCCTTGAGCGCTGCATTGCTCGATCGGTTGCGGCTCGATGCACAGCGCGTCGAGGCGATGGCGCTGGGGCTCGAGGAAATCGCGCGGCTCCCTGACCCGATTGGCGCCGTCATTGCCGAGTGGACGCGTCCGAATGGGTTGCGCATTCAACGCGTGCGGGTGCCGCTCGGTGTCATCGGCATCATCTACGAAAGCCGCCCGAACGTGACCGCCGATGCCGGCGCGATCTGCCTGAAATCAGGGAACGCGGCGATCCTGCGCGGCGGTTCCGAGAGCGGCCGCTCGAACGCGGCGATTCATGCCTGCCTGCTCGCGGGGCTCGAAGCGGCCGGCTTGGTGGCGGCCTGCATCCAGCTGGTGCCGACGGCCGATCGCGCCGCAGTCGGCGAAATGCTCGGCGGGATGCGCGAGTACATTGACGTGCTGGTGCCGCGCGGCGGCAAGAGCCTGGTGGCGCGGGTGCAGGCCGAAGCGCGCGTTCCGGTGATAGCCCACCTGGAGGGCAACTGCCACGTCTACGTCGANNTGCGGCGCGGCGGAAACGCTGCTGATCGATCGCGCAGCCGCGCCGTCACTGGTGCAGGCGCTGATCGGGGCGCTGCTGGCGGCAGGCTGCGAAGTGCGCGCGGATGAGGGTGTGCGCACGCTGGTGGCCGATGCGCGCGTGCGCGAGGCCAGCGAGCAGGACTGGTACACAGAGTTTCTCGACGCGATCATCGCCGTGCGTATCGTCAACGGTGTCGATGGCGCCATCGAACACATTGCGCATTACGGTTCCGCGCACACCGAGTCGATCGTGACCGCCAATGCCGCCACTGCGGAGCATTTCCTGGCGCGCGTCGACAGTGCGATCGTGCTGCACAATGCTTCGACGCAGTTCGCCGACGGCGGNNCCGGTCGGCGTCGAGCAGCTCACCAGCTATAAATATGTGCTGCGCGGCGCCGGGCAGGTCAGGCCCGGCTGAGCGGTCGCGTCGGCTGAGTGGTCAGGCCTTGGACGCAACTGCGTGATCGTGTCCGGCGTGCGCCGGGGCCGCGGCACAGCGCTCGCAGTTGACCCAGCCNNGCCTCGGCGATGATGCGTTCGCCCTCGCGCAGTGCCAGCGGCGCGAAGGCTTCGTATTCGAGCCGCGTGACGCGCTGGCCCTCATTGTGATCGCGCACCCAGCCTTCGAAGGCCGCGAATCCGCCGCTCCCGGGATCGGCGAGTTCAGCGCGCAGCGCTGAGGTGTCGAGCGGGCTCTCGCCCAGGCGGAAAGCGCTCATCCGCCGGCCACCGGCGGCAGAAACACCACGCGATCTCCGTCATGCAGTTCCTTTGACCAGTCTGCAAAATCCTCGTTCAC
>PMNQ01000137.1 GCA_003162555.1 Gammaproteobacteria bacterium
TCGACAATGAAACCCGTGGCCTGAGCAGAGGTGTTGTGTTCGGTATCGAAGGCGCGCGCCTGATCCACTTCGATGGTCACGACACTGGAGGCAATGCGCTCCAGCGTGCGCGCCCAGTCAGGACTCTCGGCCAGCGGCGGAGTGACGATGGCGGCAGCCACGCTGGGCGCCGCAGCAGCCATCGCCGGCCTGATGGGCAGGGACACCATCGCCACCAGCGACACGCCGGTCAGAAAACTCCGCAGGGTGCTGTTCATAGGCTGTGCCCGAAGCTCGCCCGGTAGCGCGCCGCAAATTCCGCCATGGTATAGCGATGCTGCTGAGTGCCGTGATGTTCCATCTTGATGGAACCGGCCAGCGACGCGACGCGCCCGGTGGTGGCCCAGTCCAGGCCGCGCTGCAATCCATAGAGTAGGCCGGCGCGATAGGCATCGCCGCAACCGGTGGGATCGGCCAGCTTCGTTGCCGGCGCCACCGGCACGCTGAGCTTCTCGCCATTGGCGTAGATCCACGAACCCTCGCCACCGCGCGTCACGATCAGCGCCTTGACGCGGGCGGCGATCTGCTCTGCCGTCCAGCCGGTGCGTTCCGAGAGCATGCTGCCCTCGTAGTCGTTCACGGCCACGTAGCTCGCCTGTTCAACCAGCGCCCGCAACTCTTCGCCGTTGAACATCGGCAGTCCCTGGCCGGGATCGAAGATGAACGGAATTCCCGCCGCGGCAAATTGCGCGGCGTGGTCCAGCATGCCCTGGCGTCCGTCCGGCGCGACGATACCAAAGCGCACGCCGGCCGCGGCGGAAACCTGGTTCAGATGCGAGTGATTCATGGCGCCCGGGTGAAAGGCCGTGATCTGGTTGTCGTCGAGGTCGGTGGTGATGAAGGCCTGGGCGGTGAACTCCTCCGGCACGACGCGCACGTGCGTCAGCTCGATGCCACGCTCGCCGAGCCAGTTCGCGTATGGACCGAAATCGTGGCCGACGGTGGCCATGATCAGGCCCGCTCCGCCGAGCAGCCGCAGGTTGTAGGCGATGTTGCCAGCGCAGCCGCCGAAGTTGCGACGCATCGAGGGCGCGAGGAACGAGACGTTGAGCACGTGAATGCGGTCGGGCAGGATGTGCTCGCGAAATCGCCCCTCGAACACCATCACTGTGTCGTAGGCCATCGAACCGCAGATCAATGCCGTCATAGCAACACCAACGCCCATACCACCGCCAGCAACACGAACGCCATGAGCACAGCCGCGGAACCGATATCCTTGGCCAGACCCGCGAGCACATGGCGCTCGAGGCCGATGCGATCCACCGCGGCCTCGATCGCACTGTTGAGCAGTTCGACGACGAGCACCAGGAACATGGGCGCCACGAGCAGCGCGCGCTCCACGCCATTGTGCCCGAGCCACAGGCCAAACGGCACGACTAATACGGCCAGGGCGAGTTCCTGGCGGAACGCCGCCTCCTCGCGGAAGGCGCCGAGCAGACCCTTGCCACTGGCGCCAAAAGCGCGGAACAGGCGCGTGAAGCCGCGCGGCTTGTCGCGTTCCATCAGCGATGCGCCAGATCGAGTTCGCGCGCGGCACGCACATCGTCGAGCCGCCGCACCGGCATCGTGTGCGGTGCGCCGCGCACCATGTCCGGTTCGGTGGCCGCTTCGTGCAGGATCTGCGTCATGGCCGCCACGAACGCATCCAGCGTCTGCTTGCTCTCGGTCTCGGTCGGCTCGATCAGCAGGCATTCGGGCACCAGCAGCGGGAAATACGTGGTCGGCGCGTGGAACCCGAGATCGAGCAGCCGCTTGGCAACGTCCATCGCGGTCACGCCCTGCTGCTGGGCGAGGGCCTTGAGCGTCAGGATGAACTCGTGGCTGGCGCGCCGCTGCGGATAAGCGGCGACGAAGCCGGCCTGCTGGAGCCGCGCCAGCAGGTAATTGGAATTGAGCGTGGCGTATTCGCCGACCCGGCTCATGCCCTCGCGTCCAAGCATGCGCATGTACACGTACGCGCGCAGCAACACGCCGGCATTGCCGTTGAAGCCGGTCAGGCGCCCGATGGACTGCGGCAGATCCCGCTCGTCGAGCCAGCGGTAACGCGCAGTCCCGCCCTCTTCGCTCCGCGCGACGACTGGCAGCGGCATGAACGGCAACAGCCGCGGCCCCACGCCCACCGCCCCGGCACCAGGCCCGCCGCCGCCATGCGGCGTGGAGAAGGTTTTGTGCAGGTTCATGTGGATGACATCGAACCCCATGTCGCCCGGGCGCACTTTGCCGAGGATCGCATTGAGGTTCGCGCCGTCGTAGTACAGCAATCCGCCGGCCGCATGCACGATGCGCGCAACTTCTGTGATGCGCCGCTCGAAGATTCCGAGCGTGGACGGATTGGTGAGCATGATGCCGGCGGTCTTCGGTCCGACCGCAGCGGCGAGTGCGGCGAGATCGACGTCGCCGTCGGGTCCGACGCCGACTTCGCGCGCGACGCAGCCGCACATGGTGGCGGTGGCCGGATTGGTGCCGTGCGCAGCGGTCGGCACGATGATCTCAGTGCGCGCCAGATCGCCACGCGCGCGGTGATAGGCACGGATCATCGCCACACCGGCGAATTCACCATGCGCGCCGGCCATCGGCGAGAGTGCCACGCCCTGCATGCCGGTCACTTCCTTGAGCATCTCCTGCAGCTCGTACATGCAGGCCAGGAACCCCTGGCTGTGACGCGCGCTGGCGAGCGGATGGCGACCGAGGAATTCCGGCAGCAGCGCGGCGGCATTGCAGGCGCGCGGGTTGTATTTCATCGTGCAGGAACCGAGCGGATAGAAATGCGTGTCGATCGAGAAGTTCAGCTGCGAGAGGCGCGTGTANNTGCGACAGCCGCGTGTAGTGGCGCACCACGTCCAGCTCGCTCACTTCGGGCAAGGCCGCGCGCCGCACGCGTCTGAGCGCTGCCGGCACGGCCGGCGCATCGCTCTCGGCAGCCGGCCACTGACCGCGCGCGCCGCGGCCGGCACGGCCGTAGTCGTAGACCAGTGGTTCAACCATGGGCAAGGTCATGCGTGTGGCCTCTCGCTGCTGTTCATCGCGGAGAATTGTCGGGTGCGCCTCGTCATGCGGCGCACTGGAACTGCGCCGCATGACGGCGAACCTCGTGCGGCCTGCCGCGCGCCATACATTGGAACATCGAAAATCAAACTGGAATGCGTGGGCGCGCGGCGACGGCCGCACTTCGGCACCCGACAACATTTTCCGCGATGAATATCAGTGAGGGGACGCACGCACGCATTTGCCCTGGCCGCACACGGTACGCGTCCGTCACCCGGAGCGCGACGGACGCATGGCGACACCTGCGATTGTCGATTCGCGTGCCGCGCCCGCACGACTTGCACGGGCAACAGTGCAGTGGCGATTGTCATTCGCAAAAACATGCGCGGCTGCCGAAGCGCGGCCGTGGGCGCGCGCCCTCGGTATCTTTTCAGCATTCCAAAGTTAAATCCTATGGCGCGCGGCAGGCCGTNNGAGGTTCGCCGCCCGGCGGCGCAGTCTCTGCGCGCCGCCGGGCGAGGCGCAGCCGCGCGTTTTTCCGAGAGACAATCGCCACTGCACTGCTGCGCGCGCGATTCCGTGCGGGCACAACCTGCGACTTGGCGATTGCTGGAGGTCATGTTTCTCATCACGCCACGCGCACTGCCTTGAGCACTTCGGCCATGGCGGCCGCATAGGCCTCGATATCCGCCGACGTTCGCGCCTCCGTAGCACAGACCAGCAGCGCCGGCCCCAGTTCCGGATACGTGCCCGCAAGATCAAATCCGCCTTCGATGCCGCGCGCCGCCAGCGCCTCGAGCACCGGGGCGACGGGACGGTCGAGCAGCAGCACGGCCTCGTGGAAGCGCGCGGCGCTGAACCCGCTGCGCACGCCCGGCAAACGCGTCAACGCGGCCACCAGCTCGGCGGTGCGCGCCATGCAGGCACTCGCCACGCGCTCCAGGCCTTCGGCGCCCATCATCGCCAGGTAAATGGTGCCGGCAATCATCAGCAGGCCCTGGTTGGTGCNNTCGCGCGCCTGCAGCGTCAGCGTGAAGCCGGGCCTGCCATCCAGATCGACAGTGCGGCCGACGATTCGACCGGGCATTTGCCGCACGTACTCCATGCGTGTCGCCATGAAGCCAAAATACGGACCGCCCGATGACAGCGGGCAACCGAGCGGCT
Source organism: Gammaproteobacteria bacterium (assembly GCA_003162555.1). Lineage (GTDB taxonomy): Bacteria > Pseudomonadota > Gammaproteobacteria > Steroidobacterales > Steroidobacteraceae > FEN-1191. The sequence goes on from PMNQ01000137.1 coordinate 4,189, forward strand.
GGCCTTCTCCCACCACGATGTCGGCGCCGCGCGCGCCCCATTGCCCTGGCGGCTTCAGCAGCGCGAGCGAAGTGGGATTGACGACCGCGATCACCAGCGCGCCGCGCGCGTGCGCCCAGTCGGTGAGCGCATCGACGTCTTCAAGGCAACCGAAAAAATTCGGCTGCTGGATCACGAGAGCCGTGACGTCCTGATCGGCGTAGGCCGCAAGCGCCGCGGGCGCGGTCAGGCCGGATTCGCGCGCGTACGGAATCTCCTCAAGCTTCAATCCCTGACCGCCAGTGGAGGCGCGGGCGACCGATCGATAATTCGGGTTCAAAGCCCGCGGTAGCAGAACTCTGCCCGCAGTTGATTTGCGATTGGCGCGCACCGCCATCAGGCAGGCTTCCGCAACCGCCGTGGCGCCGTCGTACACGGATGCGTTGGCGACTTCGGTGCCGGTCAGCGCGGTGATCATCGACTGGTATTCGTAGATCGTCTGCAGCGTGCCCTGGCTGGCCTCGGCCTGGTAAGGCGTGTAGGCGCTGTAGAACTCNNCGTAGGCGCCGGCGCCGATGAAATTGAGCGGGCGGCCGTCCTGGCGGGCCCGCGCGTACATCAGCTGCATCACCTGCTGCTCGTTCAGGCCAGCGGGCACTCCATCCAGCGAACGTACGCGCAGCTCGGGCGGGATCTCCTCGAACAGCGCTTCGATGTCGGGAGCGCCGATCGCGGCCAGCATCTCGGTGACATCAGCCTCGGTGTGTGGAATGAATGGCATGAGGGGTCCTCGCAGTGCGTGCGCTAACCTGCATCCGCCAACGCGGCGTAGGCCTCGGCGTTCAGCAGGCCGGCCGCGGCCGGCGCGGCGCTGGGCTTGAGCCGCATGATCCAGCCGCTGCCGTAGGGTTCCTGGTTGATGAGCTCCGGCGTCTTCGCCAGTGCCTCGTTGACCGCGACCACGGTACCGGCGACCGGCGCGTACACGTCTGAAGCGGCCTTGACCGATTCCACGACGGCGAAGGCCTCGCCCTGCGCAAGGCTCCGGCCCACGGCTGGCACCTCCACGAACACCAGGTCGCCGAGCGCCTGCTGGGCGTGGTCGCTGATGCCGATCTCCACCGTGCCATCCGCGTGCTCACGCAGCCACTCGTGGCTTTGCGCGTACTTGAGGTCCGCCGGTACATTGCTCATCCGTTCACTCCTGTGTTGTCTTGCAAATTGCCGCAGCGCCGCCGCCGAATAGCTACACCAGCGCGCGACCATGGCGCACGAACGGCGGCCGCACCACCCGCGCCTCGAGCAGTTTGCCGCGCACCTCCACCTGTACGATGCCGCCGACCGCTGCCGCAGCGGCCGGCACGCGCGCCAGCGCAATCGAGCGCGCCAGCGTCGGCGAAAATGTGCCACTGGTGATGGTGCCGTCCCCGGCGCTGGTCGCGACGCGCTGGTGCGAGCGCATTACCGCGCGTTCGTCCAGCAGCAGGCCAACTGCGCGTTGCGCGACGCCGGCATTGCGCGCAGCTTCAAGCGCATCCCGTCCAATGAAGCGCCGATCAGCAGGCTCGAAGGCAACGGTCCACCCCAGCCCCGTTTCGAGCGGGTGCGTGCTCTCATCCATGTCGCTGCCGTAGAGATTCATGCCGGCCTCGAGCCGCAGCGTGTCGCGCGCGCCCAGTCCGCAGGAGCGCACGCCCAGCTCATTGAGGCGTGTCCACAGCGCAGCGGCGCCCGTGGCCGGCAACGTGACTTCGAAGCCGTCCTCACCCGTGTAGCCGGTGCGCGCCACGAACCATTCGCCGAGCTGCGCCCCACAGAACACATCGAGCGCCAGGGCCGCTGCCGCATCCGGCGAGCCTAAGAGCGATGCCAGTTGCGCGCGCGCCTCCGGCCCCTGCACGGCCAGCATCGCCAGCTCGCTGCGCTCGCGCACCTCGACGCCGAAGGCAGCGGCGTGCGCACGAATCCAGGCGAGATCCTTGTCGCGCGTGCCCGCATTGACGACCAGGCGGAACCAGGACGGATCGATAAAATAGACGATCAGGTCATCGAGGATGCCGGCATCTTCACGCAGCATGCAACTGTACAGCGCCTTGCCGGGCCGCGTGAGGCGTGCGACGTCGTTCGCCAGCAGCACACGCAGGAACTCGCGCACGCGCTCGCCGCGCAGGTCGACGACGCACATGTGCGACACATCGAACACGCCGGCGGCGCGCCGCACCGCGTGGTGCTCCTCGATCTGCGAACCGTAGTTGACCGGCATGTCCCAGCCGCCGAAGTCGACGATGCGTGCGCCGAGCGCGACATGCAGATCGTACAAAGGTGTGCGCAATCCCAACGTGTGCTCCAAGACGGCCGGCCAATAAAAAAGGCGGCAGGTGCACTGCCGCGCAACGCACCTGCCGCCCCTCTGTCCTTCGTACCTGAGAGATCGGGCCACGGCCTTTATGGCCGTTGCCGCACCCCTTCGGTGGGCGGACCTGCAATCAGGGCGCCGCCGCTCTCCAGAGCCCGTCGTTGATCTGCCGTTCCTGGTGCCTGAGCGTTTCCGGGCGGAAATTGCGCCTTCGGCGTCTGGATCCCCAGGGCTTGCGCCCTCTGGATCGCGAGAACTCTTCGGACCGATCTTTTTGACGGGGCACAAATCATACCAGTTGCCGCCTCGCCGCCTCTACAATTACCGGCTATGGATGCCCAATCCCCGCAAGCTGCGCGGCACGCGACCGTGGCCGTCGATGTCGCCGGCGTCCAGGTGGGCGGCGGCGCGCCGATCGTGGTCCAGTCGATGACCAACACCGATACGGCCGATGTCGCCGCCACGGTCGCACAGGTGCGCGCGCTCGCCGAGGCCGGTTCCGAGCTGGTCCGCGTAACCGTCAACACGGACGAGGCGGCCGCCGCGGTGGCGCCGATCCGCGATGCGCTCGCGGCGCAGGGCTGCGAGGTGCCGCTGATCGGCGATTTCCATTACAACGGGCACAAGCTCCTGCGCGAGCATCCTGCTTGCGCCGAGGCGCTGGCCAAATACCGCATCAACCCGGGCAACGTCGGCCGCGGCAGCAAGCGCGATACGCAGTTCGCCGAGCTGATCGAATTCGCGTGCCGACATGAGAAACCGGTGCGCATCGGCGTCAATTGGGGGAGCCTCGATCAGGAGTTGCTCGCGCGCCTGATGGACGCCAACAGCGTACTGCCAGAGCCGCAATCGGCGCAGCAGGTCATGCGCGAAGCTCTGGTGCGCTCCTGCATCGACAGCACGGCGCGCGCGATTGAACTGGGACTGGGTTCCGAGCGCATCATCCTCTCGGCGAAAGTCTCGACCGTGCAGGACCTGATCGCGGTCTATACCGAGCTCGCCGCCCGCACCCGCCAGCCGCTGCACCTCGGGCTCACCGAGGCTGGCATGGGCTCCAAGGGCATCGTCGCCTCGAGCGCGGCGCTGGGCGTGCTGCTGCANNGTGACCGCCTGCCCCGGCTGCGGGCGCACCACCAGCAGCTATTTCCAGGCACTGGCGCAGAGCATCCAGCAGCACCTGCGCGCGCGCATGCCGGAATGGCACCGCACCCACGTCGGCGTCGAGCGGATGGCGGTCGCGGTCATGGGCTGCGTCGTCAACGGGCCGGGTGAAAGCAAATACGCGAACATAGGCATCAGCCTGCCGGGAACCGGCGAACGTCCGGTCGCGCCGGTGTACGAGGACGGCGTCAAGACCGTGACGCTCAAGGGCGAGCGCATCGCCGAAGAATTCCAGCAACTGGTCGAGCAGTACGTGAGCCGCAGTTATCCGCGGCGCGCCATCCCCTGACTGACTGCCCACCGCAACGGAGCCACAGCACATGTCCAAGCTCACTGAAAAGCGCTGCAAACCCTGCGAGGGCGGCACCAAGCCGCTGACGCCCGCCGAGGCCGAGGCGCAGCGCGCGCGCCTGGCCGAAGGCTGGCGGCTCAGCGCAGATGGCAAGAACCTGCTGCGCGAATTCCGCTTCGTCGATTTCTACCGCACCATGAGTTTCGTCAACGCCATCGCGCACATCGCCAATCTTGACGACCATCATCCGGACCTGGAAGTCGGCTACAACTACTGCCGCGTGCGTTACAGCACGCACTCAATCGGTGGACTGTCCGAGAACGACTTCATATGCGCCTCGAAGATCGACCAAGTCGCGGCGTTTTAGCTGTTCTGCTGTAGCTGCTCTGTCAATTCGTCAGCAACCAGATCGCGCGGCGCCACGCGCCAGGGTCAGTGACCGCCACGAAGGCGAGCCCGGCGAGGGCACCGCTGAAGTGCGCATCATGATTGACGCGGCCGTGCAGGTAGCGCGCCGCATACCAGCTATAGGCCAGGTAACCGACTGCGAACAGCGGCGCCGGGATCGGCACCGGCAGCGGTAAAATGTACAGTGACCCGGTCGGGTGGTAGATGACCGAGGCAAACAGCACGGCGAGTATCGCGCCGGAAGCCCCTAGCGAGGCATAGGCCGGGTCACGACGGTGACTCAGCCAGGTCCCCGCGTCACTTACCGCCAGGCCAAAGGCATACAGGAAAATGAAGCGCACCGAACCCATGGCGCGCTCGACCACGCCACCGAACGACCACAGCGTGAAGGCGTTAAAGAACAGGTGACCGAAGTCGGCATGCATGAAGCCGCTGGTGATCAGCGTCGAGTACTGGCGGCGCGGCAGCAACCAATAGGGACGGAACAGGCAGCGCTCAAGCAGCGCCGGGGAATAACTCAAGCCCGCAACGCTCACGACTCCGATCACGGCCAGCAGCAGCATGGTCATGCGCGCTGCTCAGAACCAGCTGTAGTTGAAACTGATGCTGACGCGCTCGTCGCTGCTGCGGCTCGGCGGCACTTCGTGTCGCAGCCAGCTCTCGAACAGCAGCAGGTGCCCGGCGCGCGCCGGCAACGTCACCCAGGCGCGGTTCGCGGCGCGCGCGGAAGTCTTGCGTGGCGGCGCGGCCATGAATCGCTCCAGCCGCGGATCCTCGAATTTGAGCCCGGCGCATCCGGCCGGCACGCGCACATAGTAGGTGCCGCTGATCGTCGAGAGTGGGTGCAGGTGCAGGCTGTGCACACCGTGCCGGCGCATGATATTCACCCAGCAATCCGTCATTGCGAGGCGCCTGCCGCGCAGATCGAAATCCAGCGCGCGCACGTAGCGGCGCACATGATCATCGAGGCGCTGCTCCAGCCCGGCAAAAGTCGGCGAAACCTGCTGCATGCGGCTGCGCGAGTTGTACGAGGTGTAACCGCCTGAATAATTGCGCGCCGACCAATCGCGCCCGGCGCGATCGTCGTGCCGCAGCTGCAGGCATTCGCGCAGCAGGCGGCGATTCAGGCCAGTCGCGGAGCGGGCCAGCGGCTCCGCATAGACCTGAGTCGGAAACAGCGTCTTTAACGGCATGCGCGCAGCATAACCCGGCGCCGCGGGCTGCGGGACTAGGTTGACGGTTCGCCAGGCGCTGCGCCCAGCGCGCGCCGTCCGCCGGCCGGCTGTTCGAATACCTTGAGCCGGTGATAGGCCAGATACTCGCATTGCCCCGGATGAAAGGCGCCGACATTGCGCGGCAGCACCACGCCCCAGGCCGGCAGTACGGCCGGATTCAGGTGGCGCGCCACCATCAATTCGCCGTCGTCCTCGAATGAAATCAGGCCGCGCTCGAACAGCTGATCGAAGTGCGGCGACAGCAGCAGTCCGTTGCAGCCGTCGAGCTTCTCGTGGTCATTGCATTCGCGCCAGGGCTTGATGTGCCGCGCACGCACGTGCCGCCGGTCGAGCAGGCCTGAAAGGCGGCAGGACTGTTCGTAGCGCTCGACGTTGTCGCGAAACACGCCGAGGCCGCGGCGTGCGGCCAACAGGCTTTTGCGCATGCCGGCATCCAGCCCGAGCCGGGCACGCAACGCATGCTCGGCGACGTCGTCGGCACGCTCGGCGCTGCGCAAAGTCGGCGCCATGTGCAGGAGTTCTTCTTCCTGACCGCCAAGCAGCCGGCGCAGGAGCGCGGCCATGCGCTCGTCGATGCGTGCCAGTCGTACAGTCGGGTTGGCATCACCCGACGGACGGAGCGGTGAATGCTTCGCCGGCAACAACGTCTTGAACTCCGCAGCGTGATCCTTGGGACGGAGCGGTTGCGGCAACTGCTCGAAGTGCACCGGCAGGCGCCAGCCGGGCGCTCCGCGGCGCGCGCCGCGACTTTGCCCTGCGCTCAGCTTGCCCGCCGGGAAAGCCGCACCGGCCACCAGGCCGAGCGTGGTAATGCGTCCGCCGGTATGGACATACACGACTTCACCCGGCTGCGCGGTCTCGAGTTCCGGCTCGTCGGACCACAGGTAGCCGGCGTCGAGTTCGTGACGCCGCGTCTGCGACAGGTTTACCCACCAGGCCACACGCACTCCTTAAGCGGCAGGCCGCCACGGGCCCGCGCCGATGCAGTAGATTATCGTCCTGCCGCACAGACTGCCGGGGGATGCATGTCTCAGTCCAGACGCTCGTTTGCCAGCGACAATGTCGCGCCGGCCGCGCCGGAAGTCATGGCCGCCCTGGCCCGCGTCAACCAGGGCAGCGTGCACTCCTATGGCGACGACCCGGAAACGCTGCGGCTCACGGCGCTGGCGCGCCAGAGCTTCGGAACCGACCTGACCATTTTCCCCGTCGCCACCGGCACCGCTGCCAATGCGCTGGCGCTGGCTGTGCTGGCGCCGCCCTTCGGCGCCGTCTATTGCCACGAAGCCGCGCACGTCAACACCGACGAGTGCGGCGCACCGGAATTCTACACCGGCGGCGCCAAACTGCTGCCGCTCGCCTCGCCGGACGGCAAGCTCGACGCCCGCCAGCTCGACGCGCCGATCGCGCACGCGCGCGAGATGGGCGTGCATCACGTGGCGCCCGCCGCCATCAGCATTTCGCAGGCCACGGAATGGGGCACCGTGTACCGGCCCGAAGAACTGCGCACGCTGACGGCCGCCGCGCACAAGTATGGCCTGCGCGTGCATATGGACGGCGCGCGCTTCGCCAACGCGGTGGCGCACCTGGGCTGCACGCCGGCGGAGGCCAGCTGGAAATGCGGCGTCGACGTGCTGACCCTCGGCGCCACCAAGAACGGCGCGCTCGCGGCGGAGGCGGTCATTTTTTTCAAACCCGAGCTGGCGCAGGACTTTGAACTGCGCCGCAAGCGTGCCGGTCACCTGTTCTCAAAACTCCGCTACATGAGCGCCCAGCTCTGCGCCTGCTTCGAGGACGAGCTGTGGCTGCGCCACGGCCGCAACGCCAATACGCTGGCGACGCGCCTGGCACAGGGGCTTACGCAGCGCGGCATCAGGCTGGTGCAGGCGGTCGAAGCCAACGAGGTGTTCGCCCTGATGCCGGTGAAAATCATCGCAGCTCTCCGGGCGCAGGGCTTCGAGTTCTACGAATGGCCCGCGCCGCGCATCGACAACCAGCCGATCGTGCGGCTGGTCACCGCCTACGACATGGTGCCGGCTGACATCGACGCACTGCTCGCGGCCATAGCGCAGGTCTGAAGCTCAGGCGCGGCTGACCGCGCTCGTCTGGGTGTCGTTATCATCGCTCGCCGTGCCCTTGAGATTCAGCGTCAGGGTCGCGGTCGCGAGCAGCAGCGTCAACGCTGCAACAAACAGCAGCAAGGCGACGCGACGCGCGCGCGCACGGCGCACGGGCGCCACGGCCTCGCCGCCGACCAGCGCTGCGATCAGCGACAGCAACGCAACCAGCACCGCCGCGGCGAACAGCCACATGGCGGCATCGGTGATCGGCGCATCGATGTAGGCAAACCAGGCGAAGCCGGCGCCGAGCGCGGCCAGGTTCCAGCTCACGAGCGCGCGGGTGTCGCGGCTCCGGCCATTGTTGTCGCTCATCGCAGGATCTGTCATCGGTCTGCCGCCCATCGCTCCATCAACCGCTTCACCACCGCCAGCAGGATCGGGCCGATGAAAATCCCCGCGACGCCGAAGGCCAGCAGCCCACCGATCACGCCGCCGAGCACCAGGATGAATGGCAGCTTCGCGCCGCGCTGGATCAGCCAGGGCCGCAGAAACGCATCGCCACCGGCGATCAGGACGGCCCACAGCGCGAGCACCACGGCCGCCGCGACCCGATCCTGGAATCCCAGCCACACCACTGCGGGCACCAGCACCGGCATTGGGCCGATCTGCATGACGCAGAGCATGAAGATCACGGAAGTCATGACGCCAGCGGCCGGTATGCCGGCCGCCCACAGGCCGAGTCCGGCGAGCACCGACTGCACCAGCGCCGTCAGCACGACGCCGGCCGCAATCGCCCGCATCGCCTGCCCGGCGAGCACCGCACCCTCTTCCGCACGCGCGCCACCAGTGCGCCGCGCCAGGCGGCGCAGCGCCAGCGACAGTGCTTCGCCGTGCAGATAGAACACCACCACCAGCACCAGCGTCAGCAGGAATTCCAGCGTGATGCCGCCGAGCGTGCCGACGTGCTGGCTGAGCCACAGCGCCGACTTGCCGAAATAGGGCTGCGCCAGCGCGGTCCAGTAATCCGGGCTCTGTGCAACCGCTTTGCTCCATTCGGCGCTGAGCTGCGCGCCGAACGGCAGGCGCGCGACCCAGGCGGGCGGGCCGGGCCAGGGTCCGGCGAACATCCGGCCGCCCAGATCGCGCAACTCCGGCAGCCGCGCGACCAGCGTGCCCAGCAGCAAGGCCACCGGCGCGACCACGGCAATGAGCAGGCCGCCGCTCATGGCCGCCACCGCCAATCCGCGCCGTCCACCGAACAAACGCTCGACGCGCAGCATGATCGGCCAGGTGGCCACGACGATGATGGCGGCCCACAGGATGGAAGGCAGGAATGGCCGCAGTACTTCCAGCGTTCCCCACAGGAGCGCCGCAATGCAGGCCAGCAGGATCGTGTTGCCGATAAGTTGCGAGCGCGTCTCGCTGGGAGTGGTCATGGCGGGCAGTACTCGGTGGTTTGCGTTGCTAGCTACTGCGGCGAACGACGTCCGCATACGGCGTCCCGTCGCGATGCGTAAAGATAGCGGGCTTTCCGCCGGCGGGCGCGCGCAGGTCGACGTCGGGATAACTGGCGTCGTCCTGAGTCGGATTGCGCGAGCCGATCTCCAGCATTACGGCTTCCGCCGCCGACCGGTTCTGCAGCGAGTGGCCGTTGCGATCTCCAGCCTTGAATCCGGCGGCATCGCCGGCGTGCAACTGTTCTTCGCCCTCATCGCTGACGAGCGTGACGACGCCCGCGAGCACGTAGACGAATTCATCTTCGTGGCTGTGCCAGTGACGCTGACTCGACCAGCTGCCGGGTGCGAGGCGCAGCAGGTTGACGCCGAACTGGGTCAGGCCGGCCGCATCGCCCAGGCGGCGGCGCTCGCGCGCGCGGCATGGGAGATCGAATGGCGGTGGGTACAGGCTGCCGAGAATGGGGGCAACCGCTGCGGCATCGATACGCTTGCTCATGGTCGATCCTGGCCCGCAGGGGTGCGGATCGACAGGATACTACTCAGGGCACCGGCATGGTCAGGGGCGCACCGGATGGCCGCTCGATCGCCATCGGCCAGGAGGAAATCGTCAGATCGGTGGGGCCGAGCTGCCCGCGTCCCATGTCCCAGGTGACCCTGGGCCCAAACTGCATGCGCGGCGCATGGCCGCGCGCAAACTGCAGATCCACCAGCGAGCGGTGCCGGATCGGTGCGCCGTAACGCGCTCCGGGATCGAGTGAAAGCGCCGTGACGCGCTGATAGCGCAGGCCGAACATGTTGGCGCTGGCGCCGCGAACACCAATGAATCGGGTCATGTACAGCATGAGCTGCGAGCCAGGGGCAGCGGGTACGAAGCCGGCCGGATCGCCCGCTTGCGCGAGGGAGGCCTGAGCACATGCACCGGCGCCGATCAGCACTGCCGCAACAATCCGCGGCGCGAACAGCCCGCCCATGTGCCGACTCCTCTGCTGCAACTCACGGCCCTACTGTGCGGGCCGCGTGCAGCTCAAGTACAGAGTGCGGAGTGGCTCAATCTGAGAAGCGCGTGCCAGAAGCACGCGTCGTCATTCAATTATGGCAATCGGGTGTCGGTGCGCCGCATTATGCCCGCGTCGCTGCGCTCAATAATTCGCGGCGGCACGCACCACGGCGGCGCTCTTGTCGAGGTCGGCCATCAGTTCAGGCCCCACGATCGACAACGGCGTTGCGCCGTAGGACAACAGCCGGTCGTGGAAATCGTGCAGCGACCCTTTGGCGCCCTGCTTCAGAATGTACGAGGCGTACAGATCCTCGATCTGCGCGCGGCCTGCGGTATAGGCAAAATAATAGCCCGGTGACGACGCGATATCCGCGACCTGCGCGGCAGCCGCTTCCTGCGTGAATCCGCCCTGCGTCGCATAGAAATCGACGGCCTGCTGGTAGCTCCACTCGCCGCTGGCCAGCTTCGGATCGACGATGGCGCGCGCGCCACGCACCCGTTCCCAGCGCGCCGTGAACAGGCGGCCGTCCAGGCGCTCGCCGTACAGGCCGAGACGCACCAGCATTTCTTCGCCGTAAAAAGCCCAGCCCTCCACGAACACGGCGCTGTCCTGAAGCTTGCGGATGAAATCGGGATGGCGCTTGGCGATCGACTCCTGCAGGTAATGGCCTGGCATCACCTCGTGCGCGCCGGTCGACATGATCCGGTCGTGGTCGAAATCCTGGTTCATGTCGAGGCGCGCCGCGGAATCGGCCAGCGAGGCGACTGGTGCAATGTAATAGGTGCTCGCATTCGAGACCGAGAACTTGCGCGGCGGATTCATGTTCGCGCCCGGCAGCACCGGCAGCAGGAAATGCGGCGTCTCCGTCACGCTGACGGTGCCGAGCCAGTCCGGCACCGTCACGACCTCGTGCTCCAGCATGAAGGTGGTCAGCTCGGCGATGCGATCGCGGTAGTAGTCGATCAGGGCCGAGCCGCCCGGCGCCAGTCCACCACCTGTGGTCGGACCGAAGCTCGCGCCCTGATGATGGGCGAGCGAAGTCAGCCATGCTTCCTCTGCCCAGCCATGCGCCAGCTCGTCGCGTCCCATGCGCTCGATGTCATTGGCGTTGAACGGCAGCAGCTGCTCCTCGCGCAACATGCGGTCGTAGGCCTCGCGGCCCATGGCATAGTTTTCGGGCCACGATGCGACGTGCGCATCGATATAGGCCTTGGTCGTGGCCATCGCAGCCAGCGCCCCATCGCGGGACTTGGCGAAGCGCGCGAAGGCGCGCGACCTGCCGCCGAGTTGCGCGCGCGCGGCCTCGGTGAGCGCGCCATTGAAAAATTCCGGCGCCCCGGCGAGTTCCTGCGCGCGTATCAATCCCAGCAGGTGCCCGGGCCTCGTCACCAGCTTGTTGAACGCGACGATGTACGCGGGCGCCTTTTCCAGCCGGCTGGTGATATCCGCCCAGGCTTTGGCCCGGTCGGCCGCGGTTGCGCCGTCCTGTCCGATCACCGGCATATGCTCGAATTGCGTGAACACGGCATTGAGCACGCCGTTGGCGCCGGCGATGACTCCGCCCGCACCGCTGCTGCCGCCACCGAAATCCTTGCGGTCACTCTGGTAGACGAGCAGTTCGTTCAGTCCGCGCTTCAGGCTGGCGCCCAGCAATACGGCATCGTCGCGATCCACCAGCGAGGTTGCTGCCGTGAAGGTGGCTGTGATGTCGTGCAGCTGCTGCTGCCACTGCTCGAGGCGCGCCAGGCGGGCTGCGCGGGCCGCTTCGTCCGGCACATCGAGATCAGCATCGTGACCGGGTATGCCGAGGGCCGTGGCCAGCATGGGCAACGCCTCCGCCGACCTGAAGGTCAGGTCTTTGGCGAGCGCCACCAACTGCTCGTGCACCGAATCAGCGGCGTATGCGCTGGCGCCGGGCAGCGCGCCCAGCAGCGCACAAACGAGTAGTGTCGACAACGGCTTGCGCATGCGGACTCCTTGGCGGGTCGGGGTACGAAGGGGCGCCAATATCCGCTGTTTCCGCTCGCGGCTCAATCCCCGCCTGCGCTGCCACCGGCCGCGCGCCAGATCTCGATCTCGGCGCGATGCGCCGCATCGTGCTGGCTCATGAACACCGGCATGTCGCACAGCGCCACCACGCCCACGCCATCCTGCGTGCCGCTGCGCTCCCATTCTGCCGGCGCGATCTCGGCCAGCCGCGCGAGATTTTCGGCGCGCGCCGCGGCAAAAGCGGCCAGGCCCGCCCTGATCGAGCGGCGCCGGTAATCACGCTCGGCGGCGATCGCATCGCCATCGAAATCGGCGAGCTGGGGCTCCGTCTCGTGGCGGAGCCTCTCGATGCGCCGGCCGAAACCCTCGTGCTCGAGATCCGCCAGATGCCACACCTGCTCCACCGGCGAAAATGCCTGGCCGGCGCGCCGCTGGCGTGCTTCCGCGGCACTCAAGGAAGCAAACAACGCGCTTAAATCTTCCGGCATTCGCGCCAGTGAGGCACGCAGCGCAGTGCGGTCTGTTGCGGAGAGGCTGGTGTATTGCACGGCGTTTCCTGCACAGTCGCGCCCGGCTGGCGCGGCAGGCTCAAGGATACCTGCATCACCGCCGGCGCGTTCGCCGAGCGGTGCCAGCGATCCAGAGTCGCCAGCAGCTGGTCGAGTTCATCGTCCGCGACTTCGCTGTCCAGTCCGTAACCCATCGCAGTTCCCCAAGGTCTTGCCTTGGGATCATTGTCTGCAAACATTTTTACAGCCAGATTGCAGCCGCGCTAAGTACCATCAGGCGGGTCACGCCGATCGAGGCGGCGCGACGGAAAGATGCCGGTCGAGCCGGGTTCGCGCATCGAGGGTCCGCCCACGCCCCAGATTCCGGTCTGCTCGTTGCCATCCGGCAGCACCGCGGGCTGGTCCGCGCCCGGCCGCGTCGCGCGCCAGTTCACGGCCATGATCCGCACCGCCAGCAGGACCAGCAGCAGCGCGATCGCCGCATCCGTCAGCGCCTTGAATTCATGACCGGCGCGCCACGCGCTGCCCACGCCGGCGGCCGCCCAGCCGCAAATCAATGCGATGAATACGACTCCCGCAACGATCAGCGCGAGGCGCGCCCAACGCGAGCCAAATCGTTCGAGAACCCAGTGTGATTCGCTGGCCATGGTTCGTGCCCCCATATATGCGCGCATCGGCGGAGGACTGCTGCCGGGCGAGCGCTAGCATGCGACGCGCGTCTCAGTTCCCGCAAGCGGCATTGCCTGCGCGACCTGTCCGGGCATAATGCCGCAACGCAGGGTCTGGTGCGGAACCGCACGTACCTCAAGGATGAGTAAATTGTCTGTCACGCTCGGCGAACTCAAGGATCTGTTGTTGCGTTTCTCGTGGGAGCGGCGCGACTGGCCGCGCGAGGACGTGCAGCGCGAGTTCGGCGCGCTGGTGTTGTACATCATGCAGCAGGCCGACCGCCTGGGCGTGGATCTGGTGACCGCCGGCGAGGCCTGCGTGGTGCACCAATCGAAAAACGCGCCGACCCTGGTGCCGACGAAGCGCGAACTCGACGCCTGATCCCGCCGCCTGATTCTGGCGACGCGCGCCGGTCCGCGCGCACAAAATCATTGAACTGCATGCTCACTGCCATGCACCATGGTAGTTCCCCGTTCCCGCATGCGGAGTGTTGGTGCCCTTAAGTGCCCTGTGCGCCGTGCTGCTTGCGGCGCTGTGCCACGCCGCCTGGAATCTGCAGGCCAAGCGCGCCGCAGCGTCGCGCCACTTCGTCTGGCTGTACTCCGTCGCCTCGCTGGCCGTATGGACGCCATTGGTGCTCGTCGTGCTGCTGCAACAGCGTCCGCACTTCGGCACGGCGCAGGTACTCGCGTTGGTGGGCACTTCGGTGTTGCACCTGCTGTATTCCCTGTCACTGCAGGCGGGCTACCGGGCGGCCGACCTGTCGATCGTCTACCCGCTGGCGCGCGGCAGCGGTCCGCTGTTCTCGTTCGCGGGCGCCGTGCTGCTGTTCGGCGAACGTCCAGGGGCGTTGGCGGTGCTCGGGCTGCTGCTGATCATCGCCGGCATCGTACTGGTCGCGAACCTGCACCGCGCGCTGCGGCGCTCTGCCGTGCCCGGAATCGTGTGGGGCGTGGTCACCGGCGCCTGCATTGCCTCCTACACGCTCAACGACGGCTGGGCGGTCAAGGTGCTGGCCATCTCGCCGTTCCTGATCGATTTCACCGGCAACTGCTTTCGGGTACTGGTGCTGTCGCACCAGGCGCTCTCGGACCGCACTGAGGTGTTACGCGAATGGCGCGCCTACCGGCTGCCGGTGCTGACGGTCGCCACACTCGGGCCGCTGGGCTACATCCTGGTGCTGTTCGCCATGCGCCACGCACCCATCAGCCACGTGGCGCCGACACGTGAACTCGCAACACTGGTTGGCACCTGGTTCGGCGCCCGCATGCTCGGCGAGCAGGCCGCGGCGCAGCGCCTGACCGGGGCGATGTGCATCGTCGCGGGCGTCGTGAGCCTCGCAGTGTCCGGCTAACTACACCGTGGGTTGACGCCGTTTCATTTGCCGTCGTCCTCGCGCACGTAGGTCTTCTCGCGATACAACATGGCCACGAAAATGAACAGCAGGCCCGTGGCCAACATCAGGTACACGAAGAAATTGAAGTACTGCGGCCCGACCAATTTGTAGGTCGACGCGCGTCCAACGGTGCTGTTCCACTCACCGCTGGTGACCAGGGGTTTGCGGTGGTCGTTGTCCATCAGGCGCACGCGATTGCCCTGAACTTCAGTCACCAGATAGGTACCGGCGAGCGGCTCATCCTGGCCACCGACGGTGTGGACGGTGATGCCGTTGTTATCGTTGAAGTCGATTTTCTGGCCGGTGATCATGGTGGTGCCGGCTGGCAGGTTCACCCAGGTCTGCGCGCCCGCGACCACGGAGGATCCTGGCAACACGTGCACCATCACCTCATTGACCACGGCGGTGCCCAGGTTGCCCAGTGCGATGCACCACAGGTACAGCGCCATGACGAAGCTCTTCAACCGCAATGGCGCCTGCTTGTACGAGAACTCGAGCGAGGTGATGGATACCAGCACTTCGGCGGCCGACAGCACCACGTAGGCCAGCATCTGCCACCATACGGAGACACGATGGCCGGCCTGGATCTGTCCCTCGATCCAGCTGATGATCATGAACGAACCAGCCGCCAGGAAAAATCCAGCGCCGATCTTGCGCAGCATCGTCACCCTGAAAAATCGCTCGCATAACGGAAAGATGCCGAAGGTGAATACCGGCACCAGGATCAGGATGAACAGGCCATTCACCACCTGCACCTGCGAGGGCAGCAGCGTGATGCCGAAGCCGATATTCTTGTCCATCAGGTCCGATGTGGCCTGCAGCGTCCACGTGGTTCCATTGCTCTGGTCCCACAGCGCCCAGAAAACGGCGACGAACAGGTACACCGCCCACAGCCTGCCCACCAGCTTGAGTCCGTCGAGCGAAAATACTTCCTTCAGCCACTGGCGGCCGGCGGGCGGCACCACGGCAAATTTATTGCGGCCCAGGTAGAACACGACCGTTGCCACGGCCATCATCGCCGCGGGCATGCCGAACGCTGGCACCGGGCCGTACTTTTCCAGCAGCACCGGGCAGAACCAGATCGAGATTGCCGATCCGGCGTTGATCGACAGATAGAAGTAACTGAACGCGCGCTCGATCAGGTGCTTGTTGCGGTTGGTGAACTGGTCACCGACGTTGGTGGACACGCAGGGCTTGATGCCGCCGGTGCCGAATGCCATCAACCCCAGGCCGATGAACAGCGATTCCGGCGTGCGCGGCCCGATCGCCAGCACCACGCAACCGAGCACGTAAGCCACCGAGAAAGTCAGGATCGTGCGGTACTTGCCCCACAGCACATCCGAGATGATCGCTCCCAGCATCGGAAAGAAATACGCGCTGACCTTGAACATGTGCCCCCAGACGGTGGCGCGCGCCTGGCCGAAGTGCAGCGTCTGGACCATGTACACCGCGAGGATGGTGTTGATGCCGTAGAAACAGAAGCGCTCAGCAAATTCGTTGGCAATGATGTACGGAATGCCCTTCGGCATCTTGTTGCTGTCGTCCATGCGATCTCCTGTCAGAACGGATTGATGCGCTTCTGCGGCGAGAAGTGCATGTAGCTGACGGCCACGCCCTGGCGCCAGCCCACGCCAACGCGCACCGGCGCGATAACGGTGGCGCCGTTCTGCACGTAGTTGACGCCGAAACCGCCGACGAAATACAGGCTCCCCTCGACGCCCGGAAAGCGCCGGAACAGATGCGCGCTGTCGGGCAGGTCATAGACCAGTGCGAATACCTTGACCGCATTGGCGCCCACGTCGAAGCCGAGCGACGGGCCCTGCCAGTACACTTTCTGACCCGCGGCGCCCTTGTAGTCGAGTTCGCCGTGGCCATATCGCAGGCCCACGCCGATGGCGCCGCCGGCTTCCTCACCACGAATGATGGCGACGGGCTGGCCTTTTTCCTTGAGCACTTTCTGCAGCACCTTGCCAAGATCCTGGGCGCCATTCTTGAAAAATTCGTTGGCGGCCTTCGCGACTTCGTCGTCGCTGTAGGTAGCGCGCGGCGCGGGCGCCGCCGGCGCACTGGCGGCCAAGGCCGGCGGTGCGGCCATGCCCGCAGCCCACAGCAGCAGCGCGGACAGGAAAACGGCCTTGATGGACTGATACATATCGGACTCCACGAAGATTGCAGACTGCGGGGCCGCGGCCGCCAAGACCTTCAGGCCCGCGGGCGGCCACCGCCGATCAATCGTGCCGGCAGCATAACGAGGGCGCGCAGGAAGGCAAACACGCCCTCAAACGCAATACCCACGATGCGGAACGGCAATGAAATCAGCCAGAAAATCGGCCACAACAACAAGCCCAGCAACGCCAGCGGCCAGCACAACACCAGCAGCAGCAACCACAGTACTAACTTCAGCATGCCGCCTCCTTCGTTAATGACGAATCCTGCGCCGGCGCGCGCACTCGCCGGGCGAGCGCGGGCACCTCGCCTGCGAGGCCCAGTGCGCGGCGCGCAAAGCTGCGCCGCATGAGCGCATTCGCATTTGCCAGGCCCAGCAGGCGCGCGGCAATCCACCCGGCCGGGCCGGGACCGCGTGCGAACACTTCGCTGAAGCCGCTCATCGTCCAGCTCATCAGTGTGTCGTGTGTCAATCGCTGCTGTTCGTAACGCGTCAGCAGCCGCGCGGCGCCCGGATCCTCGCCTTCGGCAATGCCTGCTGACAACACGCCGCAGAGTGCGGCAGCGTCCATGAACCCGAGATTGACGCCCTGCCCGGCCAGTGGATGGATCACGTGGGCGGCATCGCCCATCAGCGCGACGCGCTTGCCGATCAGTGTCACCGTGGTCGCGCGCCGCAGCGGCACAGCCAGGCGCTCGCCGCGCAGTTCCATTGCGCCCAGCACGCCGTCGCTCGCCGCCTGGAGGCGCTGCGCGAATTCCGGCGGCGCAAGCGCCATCAGTTGTTCCGCAAACTCCTTGTCGGCCGACCAGACGATGGAGCAGCTGCCGTCGAACAACGGCAGGAAAGCCAGCGGCCCGGTGGCAAGAAAGCGTTGCCAGGCCGTGTGCTGGTGCGGCCTGGCAGTTGCGATGTTTGCGACGATGGCATTCTGCCGGTAGTCGTGCTCGCGCACCGGCAACGCCAGCAGAGCGCGCACCTGCGAGCGGGCGCCATCCGCACCGACCACCAGCCGCGCCGAAAAATCACCATGCCCGGTGCCGAGGCGCGCCACCTGCGCGTCGGTGGCGAGCGCACGCAGGCTGGAGGCGATGAGGCGCCCGCCCTGCTCGCGGAAGCTCGCCAGCGCGGCAGCGGCGAGCGCGCGATTTTCGACGATGTAGCCCAGGTTCGGCTCGGCCAGTTCGGCCGCCGAGAACACCAGCGTGCCCGGGCCATCGGCCGGCGCCGATTCGTGCCAGATCCGCATGCGCTCAAAGGCGCACAACCGCGCCTGTGGCATGTGCTCCCAGGCGCCCGCGTTGCGCAGCAGCGTTTCGCTGGCGCGCGAGATCGCCGCCACGCGCAGATCAACTGCGCCAGCGTCAGCAGGTTTACTGCTGGCAGAGGCATCACTTGTGAGTTCCGGCGCCAGCAGTGCGATGCGCTTAGGGGCGATGCCGCCGTGCCGCGCGAGCAGCGCGGCCACCGTGGCGCCGATCGGGCCGCCGCCGACAATCACGACATCGAAATCCGTGTGCATGCGCGGCGCGGCCTTTAGTTCACCGGCAGGCCGCGCAGCAGCCGCGGCGCGTCGCCGCCGAAACCCCAGCTCAGGCGCGACAATGCGCGCTTGGCGCCGGGCGCCAGGTCGAACAACGCCAGGCTGAGGTTGCGCGCCACAGCGACGTCCGGCAGATCGCTCCCGAACAGCCGCACCAGACCGTCCGTGAAGCCGATCATGCCGCGCCGGTCCGCGGCGCGCCGGCGTTCATAGGTCTCGAGTACGGCCGGCGCACCAGGGTCCGGTGCGGTGGCCAGGATCTCGGCCAGCAGCGCCGCATCGCGCAGTCCGAGGTTGAATCCCTGCCCCGCCACCGGGTGGAGCGCCTGCGCCGCGTTGCCCACCAGTACCGCACGTGTGCCCGTCATGCGCTCCGCGCGGCTCAGGCGCAATGGATACGCGGCGCGCGCGCCCACTTGCGCAATGCGCCCAATACGCCATCCGAAATCGAGCTGCAGAGCGGCGCTGAACGCAGCGTCGTCGAGCGCGCAGATTTCCCTCGCGCGATCCGGCGCGAGCGTCCACACCACCGTATAGCGCCCGTCGGTCAGCGGCAGCACTGCCAGCGGCCCGGTGGCGGTAAAGCGTTCGTAGGCGATGCCTGCGGAGGGCAGGTCGGTCGCGACGTGCACGACCACCGCCACCTGCTCGTAGTCCTCGACTTCGGCGCCGATGCCGGCCGCGGCCCGCACCCTCGATTGCGCGCCATCCGCCGCGACCACGACGCGCGCCTCGATCGACTCGCTGGCCGCATTGATCGTGAGTCGCGCCCGGTCCACATCGAGCCGCAGGTCGCTGAGGCGCGCGGGATTGCGGATCGCAATCGAGGGGTGCGCCGCGAGTTGCTGCCACAGCGCCAGTCCAAGCTGGCGGTTGGGCACGACGTAGCCCAGCGCCTCCAGCCCCTGCTCCGCGGCGTGCAGACGCGCAGCGCCGGCGTGGCCGGCATCGGACACACGGATCTCCAGCACGGCAGTGGCGTGCGCGGCCAGGCGCGGCCACACGCCGAGGGTTTCGAACACGCGCCGGCTGCCGTTGCCCAGTGCGGTGGTGCGATCATCGAAG
This sequence comes from Gammaproteobacteria bacterium, assembly GCA_003162555.1. GTDB lineage: Bacteria > Pseudomonadota > Gammaproteobacteria > Steroidobacterales > Steroidobacteraceae > FEN-1191. The sequence continues at coordinate 23,470 of PMNQ01000137.1, forward strand.
CTGGGCTGATCGCTCGAATCAGGGACATGAGCTTCGATCAGCAATACGCGCTTTGCCGTGGCGGCCAGCGCGAGCGCGAGGCTGGCGCCGACCATGCCGCCGCCGACGATGGCGATGTCTACCTGCGTGGGCAAGGGTGCCGTCACAGCCTCAATACCCTGCCGTCGCCGTCATGCGCAATCCATCAGCTTTTCGATCGCGTCGGGATCGGTGGGCGCACCGGCCGTCAGCACCTCGCAGCCGCTGGCAGTCACCGCCACGTCATCCTCGATGCGGATACCAATGTTCCAGAACCGCTTCGGCACGCCACGGGTGCCGGCCGGAATATAAATGCCCGGCTCGACCGTCAACACCATGCCAGGCTCGAACACGCGCCACTCGTCACCGACCTTGTAGTCGCCCACGTCATGCACGTCGATGCCGAGCCAGTGTCCGGTGCGGTGCATGAAGAACTTCTTGTACGCGCCGTCCTTGATCAGACTGGCGAGCGTCCCCTTGAGGAGTCCGAGTCGCGCAAGGCCCTGGGTGATGGCCCGCACCGCGGCATCGTGCGGCTCGTTCCAGTGATTGCCCGGCTTCACCTTGGCAAACGCGGCGCGCTGCGCGGCCAGCACTACTTCGTAGATCGCGCGTTGCTCCTTGCTGTAGCGGCCGTTCACCGGGAGCGTGCGGGTGATGTCGGAGGCGTAATACTGGTGTTCGCAGCCCGCGTCGATCAGCACCAGGTCGCCGGCCTTCAGCGGCTGGTTGTTCTCGGCGTAGTGCAGCACGCAGGAATTGGCGCCGCCGCCGACGATCGGGTGATAGGAAATATCGGCGCCATGGCGGCCAAACTCGTGCACCAGCTCGGCCATCACCTGGTANNGCCAGTTCATTGCGGCTCTTGTAGAGGCGCATGTCGTGCAGCACATGGTCGAGCGCCACGAATTCCTGCGGCGGATGTGCGCCAGCGCGCGCCTGGGCGCGCAGCGTATTCACCCAGCCGACCACGCGCTGGTCGAAATCGTGGTACTTGCCCATCGTGTGGTACACGCGCGAGCGGGATTCGAGGAGTCCAGGCAGGATGTCGTCGAGGTCGCCGATCGGGAAGGCGTCATCGGCGCCGTAGTCGCGCCGCAGGCCTTCGGGTCCGGCGCGCCTCCCGTCCCAGAACTCGCGCGCCGCGTTGCGCTCCCGTGCGAACACGACGAATTCGCCCTGCGGCCGGCCCGGGATCAGCACCGCGACCGATTCAGGTTCGCCAAAGCCCGTGAGGTAGTGAAAATCGCTGTCCTGGCGGAAGTTGTAGAGCACGTCGTTGTTGCGCGTGCGCTCGGGGGCCGCGGGCAGGATCGCAATCGCATCGCGCCCCATCAGCCGCATCAGCTGGCGGCGACGGCGGGCGAATTCCTCGCTCATGGTGCCGCTGAGGCGCACTTTAATGTAGCGAAACCCCGGGCGGCGGCGCCGGCTGGCGCATGGCGCCGAGTTCCTCGAACACCACCTGGACGCCGACCCGGACGAACTCCACCAGTTCGGCGAGCGCTTGCTCGTTGGCCTCGATGCCTTCACCTGCATCGATGCCTGCGCGCATGATCTGCGCCAGATCGCGGACGATTTCCCCGGCGTCGCCCGGCAGGCCCTCCGGATCGGGCGCGCCGCCGGTGCCCAGCCCGTAGATGAATCCGTTGCACCATAATGTGAGCGCTTCGGTGCGCTCCTCGAGGGGAGCGTCGTCGTCGGGCAACAGCAATTGGAACTGCATCTGCGTGCCCGCGAGCGCGGCACAGGACTCGTCGTAGAGGCCGCGCAAGCCCGGAACCGCGGCTGAATCCGAGTCCGCGCCTTCGGGCAGGATCTCGGCCAGCCAGTCCTCGAGGCGATACCCGCCGGCTGCGCACAGTGCTCCGGCCAGCGTGCCATGGGCTTCAGCCGGTTCGGTGACTGCGTGGCAATCCACCATGAGGCGCTGGAGCTGCGCGTAATTGCTGAAACCGCCCACCGGCGGCATGGTAGGGCGCGCCATGCCTGCGCGCAACACCGGCGGCGGAAGGCGAAATACAGTGCATTTCGATTGACCGCGCTCGTGGCGCGGAACTATAGTTTTCACATGGCCGAAAGTGAAAAGAGCAGCAGCGCGGAACTCGAACTCAAGCGCCTGGAAAAACGTCTCGAAGAGCTCATCGCCACCGTGCACCGGCTCAAGGACGAGAACCGCTCGCTGCGCGCGCGCCAGGACAGCCTGGCGGGCGAGAAGACCACGGTCATGAACCGGAGCGAGCAGGTGCGGGCGCGCGTCGAGGCGATGATTGGCCGCCTCAAGGCGATGGAGCGCACCGCGTGAGCGAGGCCGATGCCACCCGCGTCAGTGTCCGCATCCTCGACAAGGACTATTTTGTCGCCTGTCCCAAGGAAGAGCGCGGCGACCTGATCGACAGCGCCGCGTTCCTGAATTCACGCATGAAAGAGATCCGCGACACGGGCAAAGTCGTCGGCGCGGACCGCATTGCGGTAATGGCCGCCCTGAATATCGCCAACGAAATGCTGCGCCAGCGTGATCGGGATCACGGTTCGCAGAGTGAACTCGGTGGCCGCATCAAGATGCTGCGCGAACGTGTGGAAACTGCGCTCCAGAAAGGGCAGCAGCTCGATCTTTAGTGTAGAGTCGGAACCGCGTCGCCTGTGGTGTTCGATAAGCGGGCTGGGTTACCTCTCGACCCTAAGTTGAAACACCCCGGGATCAAACTTTGCTGGCAGCATTGTGCAAGTCTGCCCCGAGCAGAAAGCCTTACCTGCCGCAGGAAATCCCACTTGTTGCTCTGGTCGAGAGCAACGGTCCGCACCGGCATTGCGGGTGACGCTTTGTGATTCTGGCCGCTCCCGCCAAGGACCCGGTGCGCGCGAAACTCCGCCGCGAACTGAGGGCGCGCCGCGCCGCCCAGCCGCGCACCGCGCGCCGCGCCGCGGCACTCCTGATCTGCTCCTACGTGGCGCATGCCGGCTGGTTCCGTCGCGGCCTCAACGTCGGGCTGTACCTGTCGCGCGATTCCGAAGTCGACACCGCGCCGCTCCTGGCGCTGGCGCGGCAGCGCGCTTGCCACGTGTACCTGCCGCGCATCACCGACTACGTGCGGCATCGCATGCTGCTGGTGCGCGACAGCGGCGCCCGCCGCGTGCTGAACCGCTATCGCATTGCCGAACCGCGCGGCGGCGCACGCCTGGCGGCGGCGGCGTTCGCGGTCATACTGATGCCGCTGGTCGGATTCGATGCCGCGGGCAACCGGCTGGGAAATGGCGCCGGGTATTACGATAGGTTCGTTGCCAGCAGAAGTGGCCGGTACGGCCGGCCTCTGCTGATAGGAATCGCCTTCGAGTGCCAGCGTCTCGACGCCCTGCCTGCCGCGGTGCACGACGTGCCACTCGATGCGGTGATCACCGAAAAGGGCCTGCACTACTTCAAGCGGAGGGCCTGACCCATGGCCGGTTGGCTGCTCAAGACTGAACCCGGGACTTTCGGCATCGAACACCTCGCCGGGGCTCCCCGCCGCACTTCGAGCTGGGATGGCGTGCGCAATTACCAGGCGCGCAATTTTCTGCGCGACCAGGTGCAGCGCGGTGACCAGGCATTCCTGTACCACTCGAGCTGCGCGGTGCCGGGCATCGCCGGCATCGTCACCGTCACGCGCGCAGGTTTCCCGGACGTCAGCGCGTTTGACCGGAAAAACGAGCACTTCGACGCTGCGAGTGATCCGGCCGCACCGCGCTGGTATGCGATCGACGTACAGTTGAAGCGCCGCTTCAAGCGCATCATCACGCTCGAGGAATTGCGCGCGCATGCCGATGGAAAATTGCGCGGCATGCGTTTGCTCCAGCGCGGCAATCGCCTCTCGGTGATGCCCGTCAGTGATGCTCACTGGCAGTTCATCCTCACGCTCGAGTGAGTGTGAGTGAGATCACACTGGCGCTCGCGTGACACACGCGCTTGTTTTTTTATGTCTCGTGTATATACTCGGCCCCCGGACTAACCTGATATATGGAGATCTTTCATGGCTAAGGCAAAGAAGAAGGCCAAGAAGAAAGCTGCGAAGAAGAAGTAAGGGCCTTTACTTCAAGGCGAGTGGGAGTCAAACCTCACGAGCCTGATTCAAAGCTGAGACTGTGCCCGCGCAAGCGGGCACAGTCATTTCTGAGACGGGAAAACATGGCACTTTCGGCGCAAGCGAAGAAACTGAACGTCGCCGCCGCTGCACTCGAACATCTGCGAGACGGCTGCGTGCTCGGCGTCGGCACGGGCTCCACCGTCAACGCCATGATCGATCTGCTGGCACCCTGGCAGACCCGCCTGCGGGGCGCCGTCTCCAGTTCGGAAACCACCACCGCCCGGCTTCGCGCCCTTGGAATTCCGGTTTTCGACCTGAACGAGGTACCGGATCTGGGTATTTACATCGACGGCGCCGACGAAGCCACCCTCAAGCGGGAACTCATCAAGGGCGGCGGCGCCGCCCTGACGCGCGAGAAGATCATCGCCGCCGCGGCGCGCCGCTTCGTGTGCATCGTCGATGATACGAAGCTCGTCGACACGCTCGGGCGTTTCCCCTTGCCGGTCGAAGTGATTCCAATGGCGCGTGAACTCGTCGCCCGGCAACTCACCGCGCTTGGCGGCCGGCCTGTGTGGCGCGAGCGCATCATCACCGACAACGGCAACCAGATCCTTGATGTGCATGATCTGCAGATCAGCGAGCCGTGTGCGCTCGAAAGCGCGATCAATCAGCTCGCGGGAGTGGTGACGGTGGGCCTGTTCGCGGCGCGCCCGGCGGATCTGCTGATCGTCGGCACCGACAACGGCGTCCGCACGATCTGAACTGATCCTGGGCGCCTAGCCCAGGCCGCCTTCGACCGGCAACCCTTGCGCATGCCAGCGCAGCATCCCGCCCGCCAGGTTCGCAACCCTGGCGAAGCCGGCACGCTGCAGCAGCGTGGTCGCCTGCGCGGAGCGTCCGCCGGCGCGACACACGGTAACGATCGGGCGCTCGCGGTCGAGCGCTCCGGCATTTGCCGCCAGCGTCCCGAGCGGCAGGAGCCGCGCGCCCGCGATATGCCCGAGCGCATCGTCGAACTCAGCGCTCTCGCGCACATCCACCAGTTGCAGCTGCGACAGATGCTCGGCGACCCACTCAGGCGGCACTTCCCAGAAACCGGCGAAGGTGAAGCACAGCGGGGCCCAGTCCTGCGCCGCTCCGCCGTCGCCGCTGCCACCGTCGCCCTGCTGCGTGTACCCGCACTGCTGGTTCGCCGGGACGGCGACCTCGAGCTGCCTGGGGTGCGGCAGCCCGAGGTTGGCCATGTAGCCGACGAAATCGCCTTCACTCAGCGCACCGCCGAGCCGCGGGTTGAAGGCGCGCTCTTCGGCGACCGAAGTGACGGTGTTGCCGCGGTAGTCATGGCCGGGGTACAGCAGGCAGGCCTCCGGCAGTGCGAAGATCTGTCCATGGATCGAGCGGTACATGGCGCGCGCGTCGCCGCCCTGGAAATCGGTCCGGCCGCAGCCGCGCACCAGCAGGCAATCGCCGGTGAAGGCGCAGGACAGATCGTCCAGCACCAGCGTGATGCAGCCGGCGGTATGACCGGGCGTCTCGCGAACTTCAAGTGCGCGGGCGCCAAAGACAATCGCTTCCCCGTGTGCGGCCAGACGATCAGCCTTCGAAGCGCCGGTGTGCGCGCCGACGATGATCTCGCTGCCGTGCATCCGCTTGAGGCGCCAGGCCGCGGTGATGTGATCAGCGTGCACGTGCGTGTCGATGGTGGCGCGCAGCCGCAGGCCGAATTCGCGCAGCAAGGCGCTGTCGCGCTGCGCCTGTTCGAATACGGGATCTATCAGCAGTGCTTCCCGCGCCGCAACGTCGGCTACGAGATAGGTATAGGTCGACGAAACGGGATCGAACAGTTGCCGGAAGAGCAGCATGGATGGCTGGGGGACTAGGATTCGAACCTAGGTTAGCGGAGTCAGAGTCCGCGGTCCTACCACTAGACGATCCCCCACCCGTGCGGCGCCCTGCGCCGCAAAATCAACGCTTCGAGTACTGCGGACCGCGGCGGGCCTTGCGGCGCCCGACCTTCTTGCGCTCGACCTCGCGTGCATCGCGGGTGACGAAGCCGGATTGGCGGAGCGGCCCGCGCAGCGTCGCATCATATTCCATCAGTGCGCGCGCGATGCCGTGGCGGATGGCGCC
>PMNQ01000064.1 GCA_003162555.1 Gammaproteobacteria bacterium
AACGAGGGCGTGGCGCAGATGCTGTTCTTCGAGTCGGACGAGGTCTGCGAGACCTCATACCGCGATCGCGGCGGCAAATACATGCGCCAGCAGGGTGTGACGCTGCCGAAAGCCTAGTTCGCCGTAGCGTTGTTCGGAGTGTGGGCCGACGCTATTTGAGCTGCACTGATAGCAGGCTCATCGTCCACTCGACTTCGCCGTCGCGTTTCTGCTCGGCGCGCATCGGCACGTAGCCGTACTGCGGCGCGCACCAGAAGCGCGTGCGCCGCGGGGAGTTGGCCTTGTGGCTTTCATAGATTACGGTCGCTACGTCGCCGACCGGCGTGTGCAGCGTCTCTTCGCCGACGCGCGCATAGTCGTAGTCGCGGCTGCCATCCTTGTCGAACATGGCGATGCCAGCCGGCGTCTGCCCGGCGAGTAGCGCGTGCACCAGTGCGATCTGCACCGACAGATCGTCCTGCACGCCGGGCTTGACTGGCATGTCGATGGGCGTGTCATCCTGGATGCCGGTCGCGCGATTCTTGTCCCAGTCGAAATGCACTTCGGCATTCGGTGGGCCGCCATCCGGCGGCGTGGCGGTAAACAGCAGTGGTTGTACGCCGTCCTTGCTGACGCGCATGTGGCTGGTCAGTGTGAGCGACGCCGAGGAAAACAGGCGGAACAGGCCGCGCGGGCGATTGTGCGACACAAAGGTCCAGGTATCGGCGCCGTCCTGGCGCAGATCGAAACTCGACACGCCGGCATTCAGGCCGTGCGTGACGAGTTCGTAGCTTGCCTCGTAGGGGCGCAGTTCGGCGGGCGCGACCGATGGCGCCGGTGTCTGTGCGGACACCGCCGCAGCCACAGCGCTCGCCAACCAGGCCGTACGGCGAAAGTTCATCGGTTGCGTGTCCCTATCCTGTAACCACGGGTTGCCACAGCGCTCGTCCGTCGAGCCACGGAAGACCGTCGACAGCCTTGAGGCGTCCTGCGGCAATCCAGCCTACGACCTCGGGGTAAATGATGTGTTCCTGCACCTGAACGCGCGCTGAAAGGCTCGCGGGCGTGTCGCCGGGCAGCACCGGCACGCGTGCCTGGCGCAGCAGCGGGCCCGCGTCGAGTTCGCCCGTGACGAAGTGCACGCTGGCGCCGTGCTCGTGCTCCTGCGCGGCGAGTGCGCGCTCGTGTGTGTGGAGTCCCGGGTACTTGGGCAACAGCGAAGGATGGATGTTAACCATGCGGCCAGCGTAATGGCGCGCGAATTCAGGCGACAGGATGCGCATGAATCCGGCCAGCACCACCAGCCGTGCGCCGCTCGCATCGATCGCGGCCCGGAGCGCTGCCTCGAAGGCCGCATGATCGGCATATTGCCGCGCCGGCACCACGCTGACCTCGATCCCAAGCTGACGCGCCAGCTCGATGCCGCCGGCCGTGGCGCGATCGGCGATCACACGAACGATGCGGGCATTGATCTGGCCGTTGCCGCAGGCTGCGGCAATTGCGGCCATATTGCTGCCGCGGCCGGAAATCAGCACCGCTACCGAGAGCGCCGGCGCGGGCGCGGCATTCATGGGCTGATGATCACGCCGCCGTTGCCGCGCCGCACTTCGCCGATCAGCTGGGCCGTTTCGCCTGCGGCGCGCAGCGCGCGCAAGGCGGCCGCAGCGCGCGCGGCCTCGACGATGACCACCATGCCGATGCCGCAGTTGAAGGTGCGATGCATTTCCGCGTCGCTGATATTGCCAGTGCGCGCCAGCCACTCGAACACCGGATCGCGCGGCCAGCTCTTGCGCTCGAGGTGCGCCTCGCAATCATCGGGCAGCACGCGCGGAATATTGTCGGTCAGGCCACCGCCAGTGATGTGCGCCAGGCCGTGCACGCTGCCGGCCAGGGACTCATCGCGCAGCAGCGTGAGGAGCGACTTCACGTAGATGCGCGTCGGCACCAGCAAACGCTCGAACAGCGCGCGTCCTTCGAGCTGCGTGTGCTCATCCGCGGCGGCGACCTCGATGAGCTTGCGGATCAGCGAATAGCCGTTGGAATGCGGCCCGCTCGAAGACAGGCCAACTATGGTGTCGCCGGGCCGTACCTTTGACCCGTCTATGATCGCGTCTCGTTCCACCACACCGACGCAGAATCCAGCCAGGTCGTAATCGGCGCCGTGGTACATGCCGGGCATTTCGGCGGTCTCGCCGCCGACGAGCGCCGCGCCAGCCTGCGCGCAGCCATCAGCGATGCCGCTGATGACACTGGCGGCGACCTCGATGTCGAGTTTTCCGGTCGCGTAGTAATCGAGAAAGAACAGCGGCTCGGCGCCCTGCACGATGACATCGTTGACGCACATCGCGACCAGATCGATGCCGATGGTCGAGTGCCGCCCGGTGTCGATCGCCAGGCGCAGCTTGGTGCCGACGCCGTCCGTGCCGGACACCAGTACCGGGCGGCGGTAGCCCTCGGGCAGTTCCACCAGCGCGCCAAAACCGCCGATTCCCGCCAGCACTTCGCGGCGCTGGGTGCGTTTGACGAGCGGTTTGATGCGCTCGACCAGCGCGTCGCC
>PMNQ01000073.1 GCA_003162555.1 Gammaproteobacteria bacterium
CGCGATGCGCGCCGCCACGCCAACAGCGGCAGGCGGATCAAAAACCCGACGAGCAGGCGCAGGTGCATCCAGGTCAGCAGTGCGTTGTCCCGGCCGTAGCGGAAATGCGAGACCCCACCGTCCTCAGTTTTAAAATAGCGTACGGCGGCTGGCAAATTCAGCGGGCGCACTCCGCGCCAGCACAGCCTGACGACCGCTTCAACGTCGAAGTCAAAGCGACGCATCCAGATCTGGCGGCGCATGACGCGTTCCAGCGGTTTGGCCGGATAGACGCGGAAGCCAAACAACGAGTCATGCACTCCGGCCCAGAGCGTCTCGAGGTTGGCCCACCAGTTCGAGATTTTCCGTCCGCGCACCCGCAGCAGTGGCGCGCTCGAGTCGAACACCGGCTCGCCCAGGATCATGGCAGCGGGCGCCGCTGCCGACGCGGCCATGAACGCAGGGATCTGATCGGCAGGATGCTGGCCGTCCGAATCCATGGTCAATACGTGCGTGAATCCGTCACGCAATGCCGCGCGCGCACCGTACAGGACTGCGGCGCCCTTGCCGCCATTCCGCGGCAAGATAAACACGCGCAAGTTTGCGTTCTGCCCGGCGAGCCGAATGAGTGCTTCGCCCGTGCCGTCATCGCTACCATCGACGACGACCCAGACCGGCTCCCAGTGCGCGAGAGCGGCAGCCACCGTCTCAAACACTTTGGCCCCCGGGTTGTAGCTTGGAATCAGCACGAGGTGCGTGGTTGATCGCTGCGCCATCGTTTGGCTCATGCCGGCGGGTGCGGATAACGCGCAGTCAGCCATTCGTTCTGGAGCGAGTCCGCCAGTTGGGTGCGAAAGTAGACTTCCAGCGCCGCGTCAAAGGCCCGCACATCCGCAGGCGGTTCAAAGCGCTGCCCCAGGCGAATACGGAAGCTGATCGGCAACGCGGGGCGGTGGAACGGTGACCAGCCCTTGCTCAGATACGGCGAATCGGTCTCAACGATCAGGGTCTGCACCGGCACTCCAGCACGCTTGGCGATGAGCCCCGCGCTGGTGGTGAAGGAATTGACCGGCGCCCGCTGTGTGCGCGTTCCCTCCGGGAACAGCAGCAATGATTCACCACGCTGCAACTCCGTGACCGCATCGAGCACCATGCGGCGCGGCGGATGATTGCTGATGTAGCGGGCAAGCCGGGCCCCGGATCCGAGCAGGACGTTGTTCATGATCTTTGATTTCATCACGCAGACCATGTGCGGATGACAGGTCATGATCAACACGGCGTCGATCATGGACGGATGGTTAGGAGCCAGGATCACGGCTGGCCCGGCAGCCAGCGTTTCCAGGCCACGCAGATCAAGCCGGTATGCATCGATCAGCGCCAGCCATGCAACGTACAGCCCGCTCAGGCGATTGAAACCAAGGCGACCGATCCTCGCACCGAGGCGCCGCGGCAATAACAGGTACGCGGGAATCGCCACCACCGACCAGATCAGGCCAAGCACGGCAAACAGCAGCAACGAAGCCCAGAACTTCGCCCAATCGCCCGCCATTTCCAGCATGCGGCTCATGATGGCTTCGTCTCAGTTGTCGCCTGAGACCTGATGTTGCGATTTGGCAATCATCCGCGCAAATCCGAACCCCGCTGCCCAGTAGCTGCGTGATCGGACCAGCGGACTGTCCACAAACGCGGCCCCGGCCAGGGAGTCGTAGCGCACGAAGCCGCCGATCCAGTAGTTNNCGCCTTGAGGTCGCCACCAGCAATTCGGTTCCCGCATAGCCACCCACAGCCTGGAAAGCCGGTCTGCCTGGGGTCGCGAAAGACGGCGCCACTGAATAGAAGTAGTCGTGATACTGCCGATCGGCGAACAGCGGCGCGATGAACATGCCGACGTCCCAGCCGGCGTGACCGGCGACGTCACGCAGGTCGAGATTGATTCGTGGCGCCATGAACCAGCCGGCGGATTTCGGCTGGCGTTCAATCGCATACGCCTTGCGTATCGGAATGCGGAAGTCGAGGCGTATCTGCTCATTGCTGGAGCGCCACAGATGGACATCCAGGGACGGCCCGAATTCAACGGTAGGTTTCAGGTTGGGCATTCCGGCTCGCGCGCTGTTGTTACGGCTGCTCACCGGCGTCGTTGCATCGACGCTCAGGTTCAATTCGACCCGTGGGTTCCTGATCAGCATGCCGCGCATGCCATCGCGATCGGACTTGAACAGTTTCCCGCGATAGACGAAATAGGGAACCGGCAGCGGATAGACATGCGCGCTGTCGGCCCCGCGGTAATCCCTGAAGGCGATCGCTCCGGCCCCCAGACCAAACTCCCACAGCGGCTGATCCGCCGCCCGGCTGATCGGGACAGCGCAGCCCCACAGCGCCAGAGCCAATGCCAAGGCTATGCGGCCACCGCAATTGCGAATTGCCATGGCTTGATCTACTGCGAATCCGGACTCGCGTCGTTGCTGGGACTGCCCACGGCCTCGATCTCGACCAGCAAATCGTGGCGGCAAATGTCGGCCTGCAGAAAGGTGATCGGGCAACCCGATGGCAGCAGCAGCGCAAGCTCACGGCGAATCATGGCCAGGTCGGTCGCGTGGCGCAGGTACACCTTGTACTGCAGTTCATCAATGGAATAGCGATGGGCGACGTTCACCCGATTGGCCTCGGCGACGAGCTCCCTGATATTGGCGACCGACTCGCGGGTCTGCGCAGCGGCATCGCCAATGTGCACACTGCTGTGGCCGAGAATGCTTGAAGTACCAGAAGTGAGCAAACAGCTTCCGCTCACAGCGGCCGTAAGGACCGCACGCGAAAACGTCGGGCTATCGGGGCCGTATTGAGTCGGGTACTGGAAAGCGCTGACCTGCCGCGGATTCTCCAGCGAACGGGCTGCGGCCACACTGGCGAGAAAATAGATGACCAGGGGCGAGCCAGCCGCAGAGCCGAGCGCGCAAGCCGCGGGGACCTGGCCCTCGATAACCCGCTGCGCACGCAGGAACGCCTGGCGACGCGCGGTATTGAACTCGTGGTAGCGTTCCCCTTGCGAAGTCTCCCCGTTGATGTCGGCGAAGTAATTCCAGATCCTCAGCAGATTGGGATATCCCAGGCTCTCGATTGCCGCGAAGACCTGCGCGTATGCCTCGCCGGTAATCTGCTGGAGCGCCGCAGCGGGCTCTGCCAGCACCAGATGCCCGAACAGGAACTGTGCGCCGGCACGGTAATGCACTGGACCAATCTGACCGGAGCGCAGTGGTTCCGGCGCCTGCCACACCTCGCAGGTGGAGTGGCCAGTGCCAAGTTCCGTAAGTCCAATGGGCACGACGGGAATGCCAGTCGCTGCCGGAAAGACTGGATTCTGGCCGAACGACACCAGCGCCAGCACGCTCTGCCACCAGGCTTGCGGACGGAGCAGCAATTCCTGGCGCGGCAGATAGCTGACGCGAATGTTGCTTTGACCGCTCATCGCTGCTCAGTCATTCGCCCGGCACGACGGGCTGAATGTCGGCGGCACGCTTGCGCATCGCGCCGAGGGTGCGGCGCGGGTTGAACACCGAAGCCAGCAGGTAAATCGCCTTGAACATGTGCAATGACTTCCAGATGGGCGTGCCGCGAAAGATGTCACCGGCAAGCACCGACAGTACCGCACTTTTCATGCCCAGCACGTTGCGCGGCTGCATGAACAGGTCGCGCATCGCGGGACTGGTGATCCGGTAGATGAACCATGAGAAGACGCGCGGCCCGCGCTGCATCACGCGATCGAATTCACGCAGGGCCCGGCGGGCGCGGGCCGGATGACGGAGGCAAGTGTCGATCGCATCAGCGCCGACGGCACCGCCGTTCATCGCGAGCCACACTCCGGAGGAGAACACCGGATCGATGAATGCGTAGGCGTCGCCAACCATCAGGTAGCGAGCGCCAGAGCTGTGATCGGCGGAGTAGGAATAGTTACCGGTAGCCTCGACGGGTGACACCCGTTGCGCCTGGCTCAATCGTTCTGCCAGGGGCGCGCACTTCGCGATGGTGGCGAGAAAGAACTCCTCCAGAGAAGTGCGCCGCTCCTTCAAGTATGAGGGCCACACGACGGCGCCGACACTCGAGACGCCGTCCGCAAGCGGAATGAACCACAGCCAGCCGTGGTCGAACCAGTAAATTGAAATGTGGCCGGCACGCTGATCCGTGTAACGGTGGGCGCCGGAAAAGTGCGCGTACATCGCGGCGCTATTGTGCTTTCGGTTGCGCCGCTTTGCGCCCAGGAGTCCTGCGAGGAAGGTATCCCGGCCAGAAGCGTCCACGAGAAACCGCGCATTCCAGGCTTCGGGACGACCATCTTCGTGGACCGCGTCGACGCGCACGAAACGCGCGTCGATTGCCAGATCTGCGGCGCGGACACAGCATCCCTCGATGACCCGTGCCCCGGCGCGGCTCGCCCGCCTGATCAGGATTTCATCGAACTGCGAGCGTCTGACCTGATAGGCGTACGGAAGCTGCGGGTCGTATGCGTCCCTGAATTCAAACGTCTCGCCGCGACCGTGCATAGGGGAGACAAATTCCGCTCCCCACTTCTCCATGCCAATGGCCTTGATCTCGTCCGCCACTCCAAGTCGCTCAAACAGCGGCAGGTTGGCCGGCAACAGTGATTCCCCGATGTGGAAGCGGGGATGCCGTGCCTTCTCCAACAGCACCACGTGGTGACCCCGTTCAGCCAGCAGCGTCGCCGCTGTCGATCCTGCAGGTCCGCCGCCAATGATCAGCACATCGACGTCGTGAGCCTCAGCTGCAGTCTGAACCGCTGCCATGAGTTTTGTTTTGGGTCCCCAGCGGCCACGGTTCTTATTTTACGGGACGGGTGGCGAAGCCGGCCCGCTGCTCTACCACCACAGCGCATACAGCGCGACGAGGATGGCGATGACCACCGCTGCTCCCGCGTTGAAGCCAGTGCTGGTCGAGTAGTCGATGTTCTTCAGGTCGACGCGCATCGCGGCTTCGGACTTCGGTTGCGCCAGTGAGATCACGGCGGCCACCGCCAGGCAGGCGAGGAACACGAGGCCGACGCGATCCATGAACGGCAGCGCGGGCCACCAGATCTTCAGCGCGAAGGACAACACCGCGGAACCGACGGCTGCAACCAGCGCGCCCGCTGCCGTGCATCGATCCCAGAACATGCCGAGCAGGAAGATCACGCAGATGCCGGGCGTAAAGAAGCCGGTGAATTCCTGGATGTACTGGAAGGCCTGATCGAAGCTCCCCAGCAGCGGCTTGGCCGAGATGATGGCGATGATCAGCGCCACCGCAGCCGTCAGGCGCCCGACCAGCACCAGCTTCTGCTGCGAGGTCTGCGGACGCAGCGGGCGATACACATCCATCGTAAAGATCGTGGCGATCGAATTGATCTTGGAACCGAGCGACGCGACGATCGCTGCGATCAGCGCGGCGAACACCAGGCCGAGGATGCCCGAGGGCAGCATTGCCATCAGGTGCGGATAAGCCTGGTCCGGCTTGGGCAGATTGGGCGCGAGCGCGATGGCGGCAATGCCGGGCAGCACGATGATCACCGGCATGAGCAGCTTCAGGAATGCCGCGAGCACGATGCCCTTTTGCGCCTCGCGCACATCCTTGGCGCCGAGCGCGCGCTGGATGATGTACTGGTTGAAGCCCCAGTAGGACACATTCATGACCCACATGCCGCCGAGCAGCACGGACAGGCCTGGCAGATCCTTGTAGTTCGGGCTGTTGGCCGGAAGGATCATGTGGAAATGCTCCGGGAAGCGCACCGTCAGCTCGTGAAAACCCGCCACCACGCCCGCGCCGCCACTGACCTTGTTCAGGGCGATGTAGCTGATGATCAGCCCGCCCAGCACCAGCAGCGACACCTGCACGATATCGGTCAGTGCCACCGCCTTCAGTCCACCGTACAGCGCGTACACGCCGGCGAACACGCCGAGCGCGATCAGCGCCGTCTGCACCTCGAGGCCCGTGACGGTACTCACCGCGGTGGCGCCCAGCCACAGGATTGCCACCAGATTGACGAACACGTAGACGCCCAGCCAGAAGATCGCCATGACCGTTCTGACCGTGGTATTGAACCGGCGCTCCAGGAACTCCGGCATCGTGTAGATCGCGTTCTTGAGGAAGATCGGCACGAAGTATTTGCCGACGATGAGCAGCGTGAGAGCGGCCATCCACTCATAAGATGCGATGCCGAGTCCGATCACGTACCCGGACCCGGACATGCCGATGATCTGTTCCGCGGAAATATTCGCGGCGATCAGCGAGGTGCCGATGGCCCACCACGGCAGGGCGCGGCTGGCGAGAAAATAGTCCTGCGCGTCTTTCTTGTGGGCGCCTTTCTCGCGCGAGACCCATTGGGCCAACGAAAAAATCGAGACGGCGTAGAGGACGATAATGGCGATATCGAGCGTTGAAAGTGTCAAGCTGTTCCCCTGTTATTCTGATTGTCGCCCGCAGCATCCTGCGCGCGGCCCCCCGGCAGTATAGAACGCCCTCGCCCCGGTAGGCCAAAGACGGGCCCATGGGCGCCCTATCGCGACCCGCTTCCCGTAATCACGCACTGCAAAAAGAGGCTGGAATACCCGTGCTGGTGTGGATCTCCGCGCCAAGAGCGAAACGGACCTCAAACAGATCACCAGCCTTGAATTCGGGCAACAGATCCGCGCACAGCGCGATCCGCAACAACCCCGCGCTCAGAATCAGTTCCACCACCTCGGCGTCCTGGAAATCGAAGCTCACGCGGGTGATGGGATTGAGGCACTTGTAGAGACTTTCCTTCGCCGAGAAGGCCAGGCTCAGGAACTGTTCGTAGCCGAGACCTGCGGTACGCGCCAGCACGCGTTCTTCCGGCCGCAGCACCGGGTTCGACAGCTCCAGCGCCGTTGCAGGCGCTACCACCTTCTCGAGATCTATGCCGAGCGCGCGGTAATGCGCTCGCGAAGCCACGACAGCCCAGGCTGTACCGCTCCCATGCGCAATCGATCCAACGTAGCCTGGTGGCCACACCGGCGATCGCTGCTCGCCAATGGAAACCTCCGGCCTGCCGGCACATCCGGCGAGTTGCAGCGCCCGCCGCGCGCACAGGCGGCCCGCGAGGAATTCCAGTCTGCGCGTGGGAACGGCTCGCGCGAGCTGCGGCGGAAATGTCAGGTCCAGCGCCAGCGCCGCAGCCTCGGCAGAACCGTGCGACTCCAAATCCGCGATCTGACATTCGTATTCGAAACAACCCGCCGCAATCAGCATCCAGTCCTACCAGATGCCGCCCAGCGCCACGGTGATCGCCTCGCCGTTTACGCCGCCGGCGGCCTCGCTGCACAGGAAAGCAATCACCTGCGCGACCTCGCGCGGTTCCAGCACGCGGTTCTGCGGGTAGATGGCAGCACGCTCGCTCCATACCTGCTCGACTGTGACTTTGCGTCGCTCTGCTTCCGCCTTGGCCGATCGCTCAGCCATGGCCGTGCGCACCCAGCCAGGCAGCACCGCATTTGATGTGACGCCGAACGGGCCGGCGTCCTGCGCGATCGCGCGCGCCAGGCCGATGACGCCGTGTTTGGAAGCCGTGTACGCGCTGCCCGAGCGTTCCGCTTTCTCACCCGCGGTCGAACTGGTGAACACGAGCCGGCCGAAGCCGCGCTTGCACATGCCGCCCACCGTCAGCCGCGCGAGCTCAAACGGCGCGTCGAGATTGATGCGCATGGTCTCGCGCCAGGTCGCCGGATCCTGCTCCCACACCAGCCGCTCATGCGCGGAGCCGATGCCGTGGTTGACGACCAGCACGTCGATCGGACCCAGGCGCTGCTCGGTCGCCGCAACCGCCCGCGCGCAGCCCTCGGTCGTACCGAGATCGGCCGCGACGTATTCAAGGCCGACCGATGCGAGTTCGTCGGCGCTCCGCGCCACGATCATCACGCGCGCTCCCGCCGCCGCCAGCAACAGCGCCGCTTCGCGACCAATTCCCCGGCCGCCACCCGTGACCAACGCCACACGTCCATCCATAAGTCGCAGGATGTTAGCAGAGACGCTCGCGCGGGATGCGCCGTCGCCAGGGTCTGTCAACAGGCCCTATGCGCGAATCAGTCCGTCGAGACGTTTGGCGCCCTCACTGTCAGGAAACACCACCGCGTTCAATTCGCGATCAGAGATCCCGAGCTGCGCGTGCAGCAGTGCTTTCATCGGTGAACGCAGATCGAGCGTGGGCCGAAGGTCGCGTCCTTCATAGAGCGCACGGGCTCCAAGCCCCGGCCAGTCTGCCAGCACCCGGCCGCCTGCGACCGCGCCGCCCACGACGAAGGCGGCCGAGCCGGTGCCGTGGTCGGTGCCGCGCGTGCCATTGGTCGCCGCGGTGCGCCCAAACTCGGTCGCCAGCAGTACCGCAGTGTTGCGCCAGGCGGGCCCAAGTGCCGCGCGGAATTCGCGCAGGCCCGCATCGAGCGCCGCAAGGCGTTGCGCCAGCTGGCCCTGCGCGCCGCCTTCGTTGGCGTGCGTATCCCAGCCGGTTGTTTCCATGACCGCCACGCGCGGCCCGTCATCTCGACGCAGGAAGCTGGCCATCGCGCGCACTGTCTCGAGATAGCGTGCCGCGCCACCGCGCTGTGCGCCGGCACCGGCACCGGCGCCGGCCTGGTCGCCGGCAACCGCAGGTGCGGGCGCTGCCATCATCTCGTTCGACTGCGATTGTCCTGCGGTGGCGATCGCGTCGCTGGCGAGTGCGTCGGCGAGACGCTGGCTCAGCGTCGGATTCGTCGAGTACAGGTCGGCAACACGCTGCAGCGTGTCCTCACTGAGGCCGGCGAGTTTCGACGGTGACCACGACGCCACCTCCGCCGGCCCGCGCATGACCAGCGGGACATTGGCGCCGAGCGCGATGCCGAGGCTCGCGGATCGCGCATCCTTGAGCGCCAGCGCACGATTCAGCCACCCGCTCTCGGAAGCGTGCGGAAGCAAAACGCCGCTCTCGAGCACATCCTGCCCGTCGAAATGCGAACGCTCCCGATAGGGTGTCGCGGCTGCGTGCAGCACCGCCAGTTCGCCGCCAGCGAAACACTCGTGCATGAATGCCAGGCTCGGATGCAACGCGAACAGATTGTCGAGTTTCAATCCCCCACCAGCAGCACCTGGCGGCGGTACGGCCAGCGCTTCGCGCAGGGAGGCGTAGGCGGAATCGCCGTAGGGCGGCACCGCACAGAGTCCGTCGAGCGCGCCGCGCATGATGATGAACACGACGCGCCCGTCCGCACCGCTCCCCGGAGCGCCAAAGGCGAGCCGCGTGGTCCACAGCGCTCCACCGGTAAGACTCGCGGCCGCGAGTGCGCCGGCACCAGCGGCACCCTGACTGAGAAATCGGCGTCTGGTGATATGTGTCATGGTTGAAATTCTCCGTCGCGGCGTGCTGCAGCTCAGCGCCGCATGAATTCCGGGCTGGCCATCAACAGGGTCAACGCCTGCGTACCGCTTTCAGCACGGGCGATCGCCACGCGCGTGTGATTGCTCAGTGTCGCACCCAGCGCCTGCGGGGCGAGCTCCGCCGCCGCGACGCGCGTGCCAATGCGCTGGGACACCTGGTCGGCCCATTCGAGCCGCTTCAGGAGCGATGCAGAACCGTCCCAGTCCGCGGCGCGATCGGGCCAGCCGGCCGGCGAACCGGGCGAAAAATTGCGTTGCCCCAGCAATTCGAACGGCGCTATCGCCTTCGGACCGTCGGGTACGGGCAGCTGCAGCGCGCGCCAGCTGGAGTAAATGTAATCGGATGGTGTCTTGTACTTGGACAGTGGCTCCGACCAGGCCTCGGGCGCATCAATCAGCGCGCGGTACACGCTGGGCAGATCACCCGAAGTGGCGAGGAACACCCGCGCCACGCGATCGACGGCCGTCTGAGGCGGCTCATCGGCAATGAAGTGCCGGCACAGTTTTGTGGCGAGGTGCTGCGCGGTTTCAGGCAAGGCGGCAAGGTCCTGCAACACGGCGACCCCCTGCTGGTACCCGGATTCTCGGTAGCTGCGGCCCAGCAGGTGCCGCGTGCCCGGTTCGTGCAGGGCCTCGCGAAAATAATAGCGCCCCGGTTCACCGCCGCGCAGTCTCCCCTGCCCGCCGCCGATGGACCAGCCGCTGATCACCTTGGCAAATTCCGTGACATCGGCCTGCGTGTAACCGCCATTCACACCGAGCGTGTGCAGCTCGAGAATTTCACGCGCCAGATTTTCGTTGATGCCGATTTTCTGCCGCGGAGCGCTGAATCCGAAGCCGCGCCGCGAGAGCTTGCGCGCCGCGTCGGAATTCGGACCCACCGACTGGGCATTGTCCAGGTACAGCAGCATGGCCGGATGCTGCTCGACAGCCAGCAGCAGATCCTGGAACGAACCGAGCACGTGTGGACGTATCGCCTCGCGCTCAAACGCGCCGGCGATGCCGAGCACGGCCTGCTTGTCGACCGAGACCGCGAAGTGGTTGCTCCAGAAATGCACCAGCCTTTCGAGCATGGGCCGTTCGGTCGCTACGCCGGAACGCACCCGTGCGACGGCATCGTCGATATAGATGGGTCGCAGCAGGGCCGGTAGTTTCTGCAGCGCGGCCTGCGTTGCCGCATCGTTGGGTGCGTCGTTGGGCACCTCGCCGGCGATGCGCTGCTTGAATTCCTTGCGCTCCATGCGCAGCTGCACCTCGCGCTCGATCACATCGGCGCTGGCGGGGAGATTGGCGTCAACCAGGAGCGGCGCGGCGCCGGTGAGTTGCGCGCGCAGCGCACCGCGCGGATCGGCGGCAATACGCTCGATTTCGCCCGGACGTGCCCCGAGGCCGAAGCGATTGGCCGCGATTGCGGCTGCAATGGTATCCGCCATTTTTGAGACAACGCGCTGTTTGACAAATCGTTGACCGGAGCCGCCGGCCAACTAGGGCCTGTTCACACTCAATACGTCGATGCGTTGCTGCTCCCTCATGTACATCAAGTACATATCAGTCGTCGCGCCTTGCCCGGCACAGAATCGGGCACGGCCGCATCGACGCATTGAGTGTGAACAGGCCCTCGACCATAGGTCATCGCCAGGCCAGGACCGGATTACATTCCGTTCAGGTCGGTCAGCGTCTTCCAGCCTGTGACGTTGCTAACACCTGTAGAGCCGGCAATCCGGCTGAATAGGCCCCAAGTAAACCGACGCCCAAGGAGTTGTTATGTTCAAGTCCACACGGATCATCCTGACCACGGTCACGGCCATCGTTTCGCTGGCCTGCTTCACGGCCACGGCCAGCGCGGAGACCGCCTGGCAGAAAGCGCATCCGCGCCGCACCGAGGTCAATCATCGCCTGGCCAACCAGGACCGCCGTATCCACAAGGAAGTGAAGGAAGGCGAGATGACCCATGCGCAGGCCGCAAACCTCCACAAGGACGATCACCAGATCCGTCAGGAAGAGCGTGATATGGCGAGCCAGAATGGCGGCCACATCACCAAGCAGGAAAAGCGCACGCTGAACCAGCAGGAAAACGCAGTCAGCAAGCAGATCGGCAAGTAGTCGCCGGTTCGTTCAGATGAACTGACCGGCACGGTAGCAATTGAGATCCCGTGCCGGTCAGACCTGCTTACCGATGCCGAGCGCCGCATCGCTCGCCGCAATCGCGGCTGATTCCCGGGCCGGATCGAATGATCGCGATAGCCACAGATAAACGGCCGCGGATACGACCAGCCCCACCAGCCAGCCGATGTCGACACCGCCCAGCGCGCGTGCCGCGGGCCCCATGTAGTAATTCGGTAGCACCAGGAACGGCATCGTCGAAGCGAAGCCGACGCCGTAGGCGGCAAGACCGCGCACCGACCAGACACCATAAATGCCGTGCGGCATGAACAGCTGCGTGATCGCATAGCGCCCGCGCCGGACGAAAAAGTAATCCACGAGGTTCACCGCGGTCCACGGCACCAGCAGATACAGCATCATCGTCAGCACCGCGTACACCAGTTCGATCGAGTCACCGCGGACGAAAAAAGAAATCGCCAGCCAGACGAGCGCAAGCACCGTGATGACAGCGATACGCAGTCGGCCGGTCGGACGCAGCTCCACAAAAGAACTGATCCCCGTGACAACGGTCAGCATGCCGCTGTAGGCGTTGAGTCCCATCGTCGCCACCAGCGCCACGACGGAAGCCATCGCCAGCAGCGTGCCAAAGCCTGCGACCAGCGAGTTGCCGGCGTCGTAGAGCGCGACCAGGCCGTCGCTGGCGCCGAGGCGCGTGGCCAGCCACGCACCCAACGCAATGAGCCAGATCGCCGAGGTGGACGCCCCGGCAAATACAGCCGCAATGATGTTGCGCGGCCGGGTGTCATAGGGCAGGTAGCGCGAGTAGTCCGACACCGACGGCGCGTAGGTGATGTTGTAGCTTGCACTCGCGGCGAACTGCGCGGCAAATGCAACCCAGACGAATTTGCCGGACTGCGGGTGGCTCACCGGCACGCGCCCGAAGATGATCGCCAGCGTCAGCAGCGTGTACAGCGGCAGTCCCAGCGCGAAGCACCAGCGGAAAATGCGGTGCAGCCAGTCGTGGCCATAGATCGCGAGCACCGCCGAGGCGACGGCCGCGACGATCGCGACGGCGCGTTCGTTCCAACCGAGTATCCCGTGCAGGCCATTCGCAGTCAGCACCGTGTCGGCGACGTTGAAGCCGATGAAGGTGAGCAGCGTGCCGATCAGCACCAGCGTGACGCCGCGATAGCCGAACTGCGCGCGCGACTGGATCATCTGCGGCAGGCCGAGTTCGACACCTTGCGAAGCGTGAAACGCGACGAACACCGTGCCGAACAGGATCCCGAGCGCACCGGCCAGCGCGGTATAGCCCCAGCCCAGCCCCATGCCCGGACCAACAAAGCCGATGGCGATCGTGAAGAAATGGAAATTGCCGAGGAACCAGAACGGCACCTGGTCGATCACGCGCCCGTGCCGCTCGTCACGGGCGACGTAGTCGATGGACTTGGTCTCAATCGCCACGCGCCCTCCCGCCCGGCGGCCTCGCCGGAGGGCTAGAACATGCCTACTACGTTGCCTTTTTCATCGAGATCGATGTTGTTGGAGGCTGGAGCGGCCGGCAGGCCGGGCATCGTCATGATGTCGCCGCAGATCATCACGATGAATTCCGCGCCGGCCGCAAGCCGCACTTCGCGGATGTTGACCACGTGTCCGCTCGGCGCGCCGCGCAGCTTCGGATCGGTCGAGAANNGAATACTGCGTCTTGGCCACGCACACCGGATAGTGCCCGTAGCCCGATTCCTGCAGCGTCTTGATCGCCGCGCGCACCTTGGAATCGGCGGTGATGTCGGCAGCGCCATAGATCTTGGTGGCCACAGTCTTCATCTTGTCCCACAGCGGCAGCTCGGCTTCATACAGGAACTTGAAGTAGTTGGGCTGCTCGCACAGGTGCACGACTTCCCTGGCGACCTCGAGCGCACCAGCGCCGCCTTCGGCGTAGTGCCGCGCGCTGATGACCTTCACGCCATGGTGACTGGCGCGCTCGATCAGCTGCTGGATCTCGGCGTCGGTGTCCTCCGCGCGATGATTGATCGACACCACGCAGGGCAGGCCGAAGCGATCACGGATGTTGTCGATGTGGCGCTCGATGTTGGCGATGCCCTTCTTCATGGCTTCGACGTTCTCGCGCGCCAGGTCGGCCACTTCCACGCCGCCGTGAAATTTCAGCGCGCGCACCGTCGCCACGATGACCGCCGCGGCCGGACGGAGCCCCGCTTTGCGGCACTTGATATCGATGAACTTCTCGGCGCCCAGGTCGGCGCCGAAGCCNNGCCGGGTTGTTCTCCAGCGTCTGCACCAGGTTCGGCGCCAGCGCATCCTTCAGCAGCACCGTCATGGCGCCGTGCGCCTTGAGGTCGCGGGCGCGAATCGCCTTATGATCGCGCGTGTAACCCACAACGATGTTGCCAAGCCGCTCCTTGAGGTCAGCCAGGCTCGTGGCCAGGCAAAAGATTGCCATGACTTCCGAAGCCACCACGATATCGAAACCGTCCTGACGCGGGAATCCGTTGCCGGGACCGCCGAGCCCCACGGTGATGTCGCGCAGCGCGCGGTCATTGACGTCGACCACGCGGCGCCAGGTGATGCGGCGCACGTCGAACCCGAGCGCGTTGCCGTGGTAGATATGGTTGTCGATCAGCGCTGCGAGCAGGTTGTTCGCCAGTGCAATGGCGCCGAAGTCGCCGGTGAAATGCAGGTTGATGTCTTCCATCGGCACGACCTGCGAGAAGCCGCCGCCAGCCGCACCGCCCTTCATGCCGAACACCGGCCCCAGCGCGGGCTCGCGCAGGCACACCATCGCTTTCTTGCCGATGCGATTGAGCGCATCGCCCAGGCCCACGGTGGTCGTGGTCTTGCCTTCGCCAGCGGGCGTCGGCGAGATGGCCGTCACCAGCACCAGCTTGCCGTCCGGGCGCGACTTGATCGAATCAAGGTAGGACAGGGAAATCTTGGCCTTGTAACGGCCATAGGGCTCGAGGTTTTCTTCCGGTATGCCGAGCCGGTCGGCGGCCAGCTGCAGGATGGGCCGCATCTTCGCGAGTTGCGCGATTTCAATATTGCTTTTCAATTTATTTGTCCTGGAAGCTGAAGGAAGTGATCCGGCTGGTGGATCTGGCGGCGAAGAATATCGTAACGACCCATTATTAGGCCAATCCCCGCCGCCGCGGAGTGCATGGCGCCGGAGCGCGACCACTGTATGATCCCGCGATCCGTGCTGCGAGGATGCAAATGAACAAGTCAGTGACGCTTCTGATCACTATCGTCGGCATATGCGCAAGCAGTGGCCTGAGCACCGTCGCCAACGCCGCAGGTCCATCGCATGCGCGGCGCGGCGCGCTGCTGCTGATCGGCGGTGGACTCGATGACGACAACCGGCCCGTCTACGAGCGCTTTCTGGCGCTGGCCGCTGCCAACGGACCGGCCCGCATCGTGATAGCGACCGCGGCCACAGGCGATCAGGAAGTCGAAGCCACGGGCAAAACCGAGGCCCTGCTGACCTGGGCGCCGCGCGTGCATGTCGAGGTCGTGCGCCGCGAGACCAGCACGGCGGACACGGTCGCGGCCATCAACGCCGCCAGCGCGATGTTCTTCACCGGCGGCGATCAGCAGCGCATCACTGACCGCTATCGGCCGCACGATAAGTCGACGCCGGAATGGGAGGCGATGCACCGCTTGCTGATGCGCGGCGGCGTGATCGCCGGCACCAGCGCTGGCGATGCCATGATGGGCGAGGTGATGTTTTACGGTGGCGGCAGCGCCACCGCGCTCGGCGCGAAACCCGGACCCGCCATGACGCCGCCGCGCGAGGACGACGACGAGGAAGATCCCGCGCAGCTTGGGCCGCGTGTTGGGCCAGGCATGCACTTCATGCCCGGCGCGATTTCCGATTCGCATTTTTTTGAACGCGATCGAATTGGACGTCTGGTCGCGGCGCTCGAGGCCAGCAAGCGGCGCGTGGGGATCGGCGTGGGAGAAGACGCGGCGGTGGAATTCGATCTGGGCAGCGGTGAGCTGCGCGGCATTTCGGTGTCCGAGTCCCTGCTGGTCGACATCACCGACATGCAGCGCAAGGGCCTGAAGCGCACCGGAATCCTCGCGCGCGTCATCGGCCAGGGCGATCGGATCAGCCTGGCCGATTGGCTGGCCCGCCGTGCGCCACTGACGATGCCGCCGGCACGGCCAGCACGCGCGATGCCGATCGTCGAGCCCGGGCAGAACCGCCAGCTCGCGGCGTGGCGGCTGTTTCGCCAGGCGACTGATCTGGCGAGTCCAGCGATCCGGCAACACCTGCGCGGCTACACGTTGACGGTGTCGCCGGCCGGTCGCGGCGACGTCGCGCTGGAGATCGACGCCGAGAATTGAAGAGCGGCGGTTGGTGCGCGCAAGCGGGCGCTAGGGAGGCGGCAAGTCGAACTTGTGCGCCTTGAACAGCTCGTAGGCGGTCTGGTAGTACGCGATCGTCAGGTCATTCATCGCCGCATCCACCGGCGCATCATTCCCATAGCTATCGGTGTGCGCGTCGTAATGTTTGTTGAGCACGCTCTTTTGCAGTCCCAGAATCGTCAGCGCTCCGTCGCGCAACATCGCGACATCGTGGTTATGGTTGAAGAAAGCGACCCGTCCCTGCTCCGCAGTATTGAGCGCGTCCTGGCCAAACCACGGCGCCGTATAGGGCAGTCCCAGCAGACCCATCAGCGTCGGCGCAATATCGATCTGCGTCATCAGGCTATCAACGCGCCGCGGCGCCAGGTTGCCCGGCGAGTAAAACAGCAGCGGGATCTCATAGGTGCGCAGCGGGATCTCCTGCCTGCCGTACACGCGCGCACCATGGTCGGCAACGATGATGAAGATCGTGCGGCCGAACCACGGATGTTTTGCCGCTTCGCGCAGGAAATACCCTTGCGCATAGTCGGCATAGCGCACGCCTGATTCGCGTCCGCCGCCGGTGGGCTTGATGCCGAGCGACTCGAGCCCAGTGCGAAACGTAAACGGCTTGTGATTCGACGTGTTCATCACGTGAATGAAGAACGGCTGGCCGCTCGCGGCGAGTTCATCGGCATGCGCCAGCGTCATGTCGTACAGGTCTTCGTCCGCGACACCCCAGATGTTGGCGAAGCGCGGCGTGCCTCGCAGATCACTCCGATCGCGAACTTCATAACCATTGTTCGAATAGAACGAATTCATGTCGTCGAAATAACCGTAGCCCCCGTACAGGAAGCTGGTGTGGTAGCCGTGCCGGCGTAACACCGCGCCGAGGGTCGCGATGTTCTCGTTGCCGGGCCGGCGCACCACCGATTCGGTCGGAATCGGCGGCATCGACAGAGTGATGGCCTCGAGGCCGCGCACGGTTCGCGTACCGGAGGCGTAGGTATGGCGGAACCAGAGCGACTGCTGCGCGTAGCGATCGAACTCCGGCGTCCAGTCGCGATCGGATCCGTACAGCCGGCTGAATTCCGCGCCGAAGGATTCGCTCGAGATCAGGATCACATTGAGTTTCCCCAGCCGCGCGGCGCGTGCGGGGAAACTGCGGTCGAGGCGCCCTGCTTCCTGATTCGCCCAACTCCCGCCGCCGCGCGCCAGTTGCGCGACCAGCAGAGTGTGATTGGCCGCCGGGTCACGCGTCGCATACAGCGCGTGATAGTCGATCTCGCTGGTGCGCAGTGCGCGAAAGAAACTCGATGGCCCGTTCGCGGCCAGTTCATTGGCCACGCGATTCGCCGACCAGCCAAGACTGTTGGTTGAAAACGCGGCGATCGCGAGCGCCACCGCGGCCGCCAGCAGCAGCAGCGGCGGCGTACGTGCCGCAAACCGCGCCACCACTCGCGTTCCGCTGGTGAGCGGCGCGCGCAGCAGCCAGGTCATCGCGCAGGCCAGCAATGCGCCAATCACAATGACGCGCCCGACCGGGTAAGCGGCCCACAGGTCGCCGGCCACCTCAGTGGGATAGATGAGGTAATCGACCGCAACCAGGTTGAAGCGCGAGTCGAATTCCTCGAAGAAGTAATACTCGGTGGCGGCGCTGAACAGCAGGCCAAACATCCACAGCGCCGTGCCGCCGAGCAATATGCCCCGCATGATTCCGCTGCGCTGCCAGCGATCCGGGCACAGCCACAGGAACAGTGCCAGCGGCGCCAGCATGTACAGGCTTTGCACGGCGTCGGCGACCAGACCGGCCGGCATGATCCACAGCAGCGAGCCGGCGCCGACCTGCGCCGCCTGGCCATAGCCCCACCAGAGCGCCAGGCGCGTGCTGGAGCCCATCGCAACGTACCAGAGTGCAAGCGTCAGCCACGGCGTGTAGCGGCGCAGCGCGCCCGGCTGCAGGGCAATCATCTTCGCTGGCATCCTTGAACTACCCTCCCGAGTCGGGAATGAGTATAACTCCGCCACGCGGCGCACCCAGCCGCAGGGCAAGAAGGCTGACCCCGATGCTCAGTGTGACTGCGGCGATCAGACAGCGCATCTCCGTGCGCAAGTTTCTGTCCACGCCGGTATCCGAATCCCAGGTGCACGAGTTGCTCGACACGGCGCGCTGGTCGCCCTCGGGAGGCAACCTGCAGCCCTGGCGGGTCATCGCCGTGGCCGGAGCGGCACTCGCGGCCGTCATTGAAGTGGCGCACGCCGAGCTGGCCAGGTCCGCCGATGGCGTGCCGCGCGAACAGGGAGCGGACCTGGTGTACCCGCCCAAACTGTGGGAACCCTACCGCTCGCGCCGTTTCCAGGTCGGCGAAGACATGTACGCGCTGATGGGCGTCGCGCGCGATGATCGCACCGGAAGGCTGGCGCATGTCGCGCGCAACTTCGAGTTCTTCGGCGCGCCGGTCGGACTGTTTTTCGTTATTGATAAGCGCATGGGTCGCGCGCAATGGGCGCACCTGGGCATGTTCATGCAGACATTGGCGCTGGCCGCCGTCGACATGGGCCTCGGCACCTGCATGCAGGAGTTCTGGGGCACGATCCGGGATTCACTGCACAGCCATTTCGCGCTGACGGAATCCGACCTGATCTATTGCGGCATGTCGCTCGGCTACGCGGATCCGACAGCGCCGGTCAATCGGCTGCGATCAGCGCGGGCCCCGGTCGAGGACTTCGCCACGTTGCGCGGCTTCTAGCGCCTGTTCGATGCGCGCGCGTGCCGCAGCGCGGATCTGCAG
The DNA here is from genome assembly GCA_003162555.1 of Gammaproteobacteria bacterium. GTDB lineage: Bacteria > Pseudomonadota > Gammaproteobacteria > Steroidobacterales > Steroidobacteraceae > FEN-1191. Next base: position 18,651 of record PMNQ01000073.1, read on the forward strand.
CCGGCGCTCGTTGTCGGCGCGCGTCCACTCGGTTATCTCGGCCACGCTCCGGCCGCAACCAATGCAGATATCGGCCTGATCGAGCTGGCACACATCCCGGCAGGGCGATGGCACGCTGACGCGCGGTGGTTCGATCATGCGTGCAAGCCGCGTCCGGCCCAGCGCGCAAAGATGGCGTGCATGCGCGCGACACCATCGGTCAGCGCCGCGGGACCGGGTTGCAGGATCTCGGGCGACTTGATCTCGTGCAGTTCACCGCTGCGCACCGCGGGAATGTCCTGCCAACCCTCGCGCGTGGCGACGCGCTCCGGACGGAACCGCTTGCCGCACCAGGAGCCGAGGATGACATCGGGCTGCGCGCGCACTACTTCATCGGCATCCGCAATGATCCGGTCCTTGGCCAGCGAACAAGCGGCGCGCTCCGGAAAAACATCGACGCCGCCGGCGACGGCAATCAATTCGGATACCCAGGCGATGCCGCTGATCATCGGCTCATCCCATTCCTCGAAGTAGACGCGTGGGCGCCGTGGCAGCCCCGCGGCGGCCGCGCGCAACCGATCGAGACCCTGCTCCAGTTGCTGCGCGTAGCGCTCCGCCGCTTCCGCGGCACCGACCATCGCACCGAGCCGGCGCACGTAGCCGAGGATTCCGCCGATCGTGCGGTGGTTGCTTATCCACACTTCGACGCCGCGGTGGATCAGTTCACGGGCGATGTCGGCCTGCAGGTCCGAGAAGCCGATCGCGAGGTCCGGCTTGAGCGCCAGGATCTTGTCAATGTTCGCGCTCGTGAACGCGGCGACGCGCGGCTTCTCGCGGCGCACGCCGGCCGGGCGCACGGTAAATCCCGAGATGCCGACGATGCGCCGCTGCTCGCCCAGCGCGTACAGCACTTCGGTCGGTTCCTCGGTCAGGCAGACGATGCGCTGCGGATGCATCACACGCCGCGCCGATACTGGCCGCCCACCTCGTAGAGTGCATGTGAGATCTGCCCGAGCGAACACACGCGCACGGCCTCCAGCAGCTCGGCAAACACGTTGCCCTCCGCGGCCGCGGCCTGCTGCAGTCGCGCAAGCGCCGCCGCACAGTGCTCAGCATTGCGCGCCTGGAAACCGCGCACCGCATCGACCTGGTGCATTTTCTCGGCCTCGCTGGAACGGATCAATGCAACCGCCGCATGGCTGGCCGCGGCATCGGTCTCCGCCAGGAAAGTATTGACGCCGATCAGCGGCAGAGTGCCGTCATGCTTGCGGGTCTCGTAATACAGGCTCTCTTCCTGGATCTTGCCGCGCTGGTACATCGTTTCCATCGCGCCCAGCACCCCGCCGCGCTCCGAGATCGCGTCGAACTCCCGGTACACCGCCTCTTCGACCATGTCGGTCAGGTATTCCATCAGGAAGGAACCCGACCAGGGATTCTGGTTCATGTTCAATCCAAGCTCGCGGTTGATGATCAGCTGGATCGCCACCGCGCGGCGCACGCTCTCTTCGGTGGGCGTTGTCAGCGCCTCATCGTAGGCGTTTGTGTGCAGCGAGTTGCAGTTGTCGAACAGCGCGTACACGGCCTGTAGCGTGGTACGGATGTCGTTGAACTGGATTTCCTGCGCATGCAGCGAACGGCCGGAAGTCTGGATGTGATACTTGAGCATCTGGCTGCGGGCATCGCCGTGGTAGAGCTCGCGCATCGCGTGCGCCCAGATGCGCCGCGCGACGCGGCCGATCACCGCGTATTCCGCGTCCATGCCGTTGGAGAAGAAGA
>PMNQ01000140.1 GCA_003162555.1 Gammaproteobacteria bacterium
ATCCTGATGAAGAACATCTGCTACGCGGGCGTGCTGGCCGCGCTCCACGACCTCGACCTGGAAGTCATCCGCGGCCTGCTCGCCGAGACCTACGCCAAGAAGCCGCAGCTGGTCGAGAGCAACATGAAAGCCATCCAGCTCGGCTACGACTACGCGAAGCAGCACTTCAGTTGCCCATTGCCGCTGCGGGTCGAGAAGATGGACGCCACGCGCGGCCACGTCATCATCGATGGCAACACCGCCGCGGGCTTAGGGTGCGTATACGCGGGCGCAACGGTCGCCGCGTGGTATCCGATCACGCCCTCGACTTCGCTGATGGATGCGTACAAGAGCTTTGCCGAGCGGCTGCGCACCGATCCGGCGACTGGCCGCAAGAATTACATCTCGATCCAGGCCGAGGACGAACTGGCTTCGGTCGGCATGGTGATCGGCGCATCCTGGAACGGCGCGCGCGCGTTCACGGCGACTTCCGGGCCGGGCCTGTCGCTGATGCAGGAATTCATCGGCCTCGCGTATTACACCGAGACGCCGACCGTGATCTTCGACGTGCAGCGGGTGGGGCCGTCCACCGGCATGCCGACGCGCACGCAGCAATGCGACATCCGCTCGGCGGCCTACGCTTCGCACGGCGACACGCGCCAGGTGTGCCTGTATCCAGCCAATCCCGAGGAATGCTTCGAGTTCGCGCCGCTTGCTTTCGATCTTGCGGAACGGCTGCAGACGCCCATTCTGGTCCTGTCGGATATCGATATAGGCATGAACGACTGGATGTGCCCGGAATTGAAGTGGGACGACAGCTACGTGCCCGACCGCGGCAAGGTGCTCGACGAGGCCGAGCTCGCCAAGATCGACAAATTCTGGCGCTACTACGATCACGACGACGACGGCATTCCACAGCGCACCATTCCCGGCGTCAGCTCGAAGGGCGCGTATTTCGCGCGCGGCTCGGGGCACAACCAGTACGGCGCCTACACCGAGGATTCGCGCGAGTACCAGGTGGTCGTCGATCGGCTGCGCAAGAAATGGCTGACCGCCGCGCGCCTGGTGCCGAAGGCGGTCATCGAAACGGGCAGCAGCACCGAGCTGGCGATCGTCACGGTGGGGAGCGGCGACGCGCCGGCGCGCGAGGCGATCGCTCGCTTGCGCGACCGGGGCGTGAAGGTCGACTACATGCGCGTGCGTGGTTTCCCGTTCGGCGAGGAAGTCGAGCAGTTCCTCAACGCGCACGAGCTCAATTTCGTGGTCGAACAGAATCGCGATGCGCAGATGCGCGCGCTGCTGACTTTGGAGACCGGCGTGGCCAAGACGCGCATGCGATCGATACTGCACTACAACGGACTGCCACTCGCGGCGAGCTATGTAATGGACGGCATCCTGGCCGCGGTCCAGGAACAATCGCGCCCGACGGCGCAGCTGGTGCGGCCATGAGCTTCATGCTCAAGCCCAAGGTCGCGCACCCGGACCTGCCGAAAAATGCGCGCGGGCTGACGCGGCGCGATTACGAAGGCTCCAATTCCACGCTGTGCGCCGGTTGCGGCCACGACTCGATCACTGCGGCGATCGTCGAGGCCTGCTGGGCCAACGATGTCGAGCCGCGCACGCTGGTCAAGCTTTCCGGCATCGGCTGTTCATCGAAGACCACGGCATATTTTGTGAGTGGTTCCCACGGTTTCAATTCCGTGCATGGTCGGATGCCTTCCGTAGCGACCGGCGCGAACGCCGCCAACCGCAAGCTCAACTACATCGGCATCTCGGGCGACGGCGATACGCTCTCGATCGGGCTCGGCCAGTTCATCCATGCGATCCGCCGCAATCTCAACATGGTGTACATCATCGAGAACAACGGCGTGTACGGGCTGACCAAGGGGCAGTTCTCGGCCTCGGCGGATCTCGGCAGCAAGGCCAAGAAGGGCGAGGTGAACAACCAGGCGCCGATCGATCCGGTGCAGCTGGCGCTCACGCTCGGCGCCTCGTTCGTGGCGCGCAGTTTCTCCGGCGACAAGGCGCAACTGGTACCGCTGATCCAGGCGGCGATGCACCACAACGGCTTTGCGCTGATCGATGTGCTGTCGCCCTGCGTCACCTTCAATGACCACGAGGGCTCGACCAAGAGCTACGAGTACTCGCGCGAACACTACGAAGAAGCCGTGCACGCCGATTTCGTGGCGCCGGCCGCCAACATCACCGTGCAGTACGCGGCGGGCGAGTCGGTGCCGGTGACCATGCACGACGGCAGCCGCATCGTGCTGCGCAAGATCGACGCCGGCTATGACCCGACCGACCGCGGCGCCGCGCTGCAGCGGATCCGCGAGCGGCTGCGCTCACAGGAATACCTCACCGGGCTCCTGCACATCAGCACTACCCAGCCGGATTTCCACGAGCAGAATGCCACGCCGGAAGTGCCGCTGAACCAGATCCCGTTCGCGACGCTGAACCCCGGTTCGGCGGCGCTGGCGAAGATCATGGGGCGCTATCGATAGCGTCTGGCAGTGCATGGGAGTGCCCTCATGACAGCCTGTCTGGTCCGTTCTGTTTTGCTGTTGATGTGCATGGCGGGCCCGGCGCTGTCGGCAGAGTCCGATCCCGACGCCAAGACCGTACCGCTGACTCGCGAACAGATTTCAACATACCTCGAAGCGGGCAGGGGCCTGTTGCAGAAGGGTCTCCCGGCTGAGGCGATCCGGCAGTACTTCGATCCGGTGATCCAGAGCTTTGCCCAATTGAATCACGATCCGGACGTGCAGGTGTATGCGGCGCACAGCATGGTGGACTCGCTGATGTACGCCGCCATGGCGGCCACGGCGGACAACAAGGGCAAGAGCACCGGCAAACACAAGTCCATCGTTTTGGACGGGGCGTGGACCGATGCGCTGGAAATGAAGGCCTATGCGCTGACGGAGCTGGGCCGATTAGACGAGTCCGAGGCCCTTTACAAGCGGTGCCTGGCCATGAATCCCGACGACGCCATGGCCAGGCACGAACTCGACTACTTCGCGCATCTGCGCAGCAACCAGGCCACGAGTCCGAGCAGCCCACACTAGCGTGGCGCGCGAACCCACGATCGTGCTGCTGTTGAGTCTTGCTGTTGGCGTCATCGGCGCCACGCCGACGGTCCGCCCCGATGCGTTCCCAAGCTACCTGCGTGTGGCGGACTGCGGCCTCGCGATGCGAGACGCATCGCGCTGGCACGCTGATCGCCGGCTCGGGCAAGCCGCGGCGCTCTGGGCTCGCGGTAGCGACTTGAACGCTGCGGTTGAACACAGCGGCTACACCGCCAGCGCCGTAGCGGGACTGCATGTGGATGACATCAATGCGCCGCGCCGTGCCCCGCCAGGCACGGCCACCTGCCACGTGCTGCGAAATCGATCGCTCCTCGAAGTGGGGATATTCGAGAACCGCTATGAGGCCTGGATCGTGTTCGCTGCGCCGATCACGCTGCCGGATAGCGGCGATGAGGCGCGTGTCGCACTACACGCCCTCGAGCTTGTGAATCGGGCGCGCCAATCGCACCGGCAGTGCGGGACGCGCACGGTGCCAGCTGCGAATCCGTTGCGCCTTTCTGCGCAGCTTTCCGAGGCCGCTGCTCAACATGCCCTGGACATGTCGAAGCATCACTACTTTGAACATCAGGATCCCGATGGACGTACGCCCGCCGATCGCGTCCGGGCCACTGGCTACGCTGAACGCCGGGTGGGCGAGAACATTGCGTACGGCGTGTTGTCCACGGAAAGCGCCATCGCCGGCTGGCTCAGGAGCCCCGGGCATTGCGAAAACCTGATGGACCCGAACTTCCAGGAGATGGGGATTGCATTCGCCCGGGAGCAGGGCGGGCACGCCGAGCTCTACTGGGTGCAGGTTCTGGCGGCGCCGCAACAGCTGCGCCGGTCCGGCCGGTTTGCGCCACCGTCGCTGAATCACTAGACTCTCGGCCCTTCGCAGCAATCTCTGGAGTAGCTTAAGTGGGCAAGGGTGATCGCAAGACTCGTCGTGGCAAGATCTATGCAGGTTCGTTCGGGAAATCGCGCCCGAAGGACCCGTCCAAGAACAAACCGAAGAACTCTTCGGCCAAGGCGAAATCCGCTTCCCGCAAGTGACCGAGCGCCGTCCAGGGCTGCTTGCCGCGCGCCAGAGCCGCGCGGCGGCCATGCCCTTCATCATGCTGGCCTCGCTGATCGACATGATCTCGATCGGCCTGATCATTCCGGTGCTGCCGGCGCTGGTGGGCAGTTTCACCGGCTCGCACGCCGAGCAGGCGCACTGGTACGTGGTGGTGGCCGGCACTTTCGGCATTGCCAATTTCTTCGGCTCGCCGATACTCGGGGCACTCTCGGACAGCTTCGGCCGCCGTCCGGTGCTGTTGATCGGTTTTTGCGGCCTGATGTTCAGCTTCTTCGCCACCGCGTTCGCGCCCAGCCTGCGGATACTGGTCGGCATCCGCCTGATAGCCGGCGTGATGCAGGCCAATCTGTCAGTCGCCAATGCCTACGTGGCCGACATCACGCCACCGGAGGAGCGCGCCCGGCGCTTCGGCATGCTGGGCGCGATGTTTGGCATCGGCTTCGTGCTGGGTCCGGTGATCGGCGGGCTGCTGGGCGAGATCAACCTGCGGCTGCCGTTCCTGGTCGCCGGTTCCATGGCCGTACTCAATCTGTTGTACGGGTTTTTCGTGCTGCCTGAATCGCTGCCGCCGTCGCGGCGGCGGCCCTTTCAGTGGCGGAATACGAACCCATTGCGAACGCTCTACGGTCTGACTCAGCTGAAGGGCGCCGGATCGCTGGTCGGCACCGTAGCCTGCGCGGGACTCGCGCAGTTCCTGCTCTACACGAGCTGGGTGCTGTACACCACTTTCAAGTTCGGCTGGGGCACGCGCGAGAACGGCTTGTCGCTGGCCGCCGTCGGTATCGTCGCCGCGGTGATGCAGGGCCTGCTGCTCGGGCGGATCCTCAAGCGCATCAGCCCGCGGCGCCTGGCGGTGCTGGGCCTGATCTCCTCGACCATTGCCTATGCGCTGTGGGGCGCCGCGACGCAGAGCTGGATGATGTTTGCCATCATTTTCCTGAACGTGCTGGGCGCGACCGTGGGCGCGGCGATCCAGAGCATCATCTCCAGCGCCGCGGACGCGCACGAACAGGGCAAGACCCTGGGCGCCGTCGGGGGCTTGAACAGCCTGATGGCGGTGCTGGCACCGCTCATCGCCTACGTGCCGCTCCAGTTGGTCTCGCATCTGCCGCGCGGCGACTGGCGCATCGGCGCGCCGTTTTATCTGTGCGCGCTGCTGCAGGCCATCGCGCTCGCGCTCACCGTCGCGCATTTCCGCCGCGAGCAAATCGCACGCCGCTCAGTAACTGCCGCCGCCAGCTAGTGCGCGCGCCGCAGCGCGGCCGCCAGCGCCTAAAGAATATAGCGGCTCAGGTCCTCGTCTTTGGCGAGGTTGCCGAGCTGCGAGTCGACATAGGCCGCATCGACTTTGATCGCTGTGCCGCCCTGTTCGCTGGCCGAGAACGAACCCGCCTCCAGAAGCCGCTCCATCACCGTGTGCAAGCGGCGCGCGCCGATGTTTTCGGTGCGCTCGTTGACGTGATGCGCGAGCTCGGCGATGCGGCGCACGCCATCGGTGGTGAACTCCAGTTGCACATCCTCAGTGCTCAGCAGCGCGCGGTACTGCGCAGTGAGCGAAGCATCGGGCTCAGTGAGGATGCGCACGAAGTCCTCCACTTTGAGCGTGTCGAGCTCGACGCGGATCGGAAAGCGTCCCTGCAGCTCAGGGATAAGATCCGAGGGCTTGGCCATGTGGAACGCGCCCGAGGCGATGAACAGCACATGGTCGGTCTTGATCTGGCCGTATTTGGTGCTCACGGTGCAGCCCTCGACCAGCGGCAGCAGGTCGCGCTGCACGCCTTCGCGTGATACGTCGGCGCCGATGGTTTCCTGGCGGCGGCAGATCTTGTCGATCTCGTCGATGAACACGATGCCGTTCTGTTCAGCGTTGACGAGCGCGCGCGCCTTGAGCTCTTCCTCGTTGACGAGCTTGCCGGCCTCTTCATCGATCAGCAACTTCAGCGCCTCGCGCACCTTGACGCGCCGCGGCTTGCTGCGCGCGCTGCCCAGGTTCTGGAACATGGACTGGAGCTGCTGCTGCATCTCTTCCATGCCGGGCGGCGCCATGATGTCGACGCCCGCCGGCAGCGCGCGCAGTTCGATCTCGATCTCGCGTTCGTCGAGTTCGCCGCGCAGCAGCAGCTCGCGGAATTTCTGCCGCGTCTCGGCATCGCGCGGCTGCGAGGGCTCGTCGGTCGAGAAGCCGCTGAGCTTCGGCCGTGGCAATAGCGCATCTAGCACGCGCTCCTGTGCCGCGGCGCGCGCGGGTTCGCGCACCTGCGCGACTTCCTGTTCGCGCGCCATCTTGACGGCGACCTCGGCCAGCTCCTTGATGATGGAATCGACTTCGCGGCCGACGTAGCCGACCTCGGTGAACTTGCTCGCTTCCACCTTGACGAAGGGGCTTCCGGCCAGACGCGCCAGCCGGCGCGCGATCTCGGTC
>PMNQ01000034.1 GCA_003162555.1 Gammaproteobacteria bacterium
GTACATCATGACGCCCGAGCACCTGCACCACGACATGGTCGTCGCCGCGCTCGACGCCGGCAAGCACGTCTACCAGGAAAAGACGATGGCGATCAAGAACAAGATCAAGTCGGCCTTGATCTACCCGATCGCGGTATTCGTGGTCGCGTTCGTCGTGCTCGCGGTCATCATGATCTTCGTCATCCCCGCGTTCGAAGACGTGTTCAAGAACTTCGGCGCCACCCTGCCGGCGCCGACGCTCTTCGTCATCGGCGTGTCGAAGATCTTCGTCGGCTACTGGTACCTGATTGTCGGCCTGGGCGGCGGCGGCATCTACTTCTTCATGCAGTCGTGGAAGCGCTCCATCAAGATGCAGAAGTACATGGACCGGCTTCTGCTCAAGGTGCCGGTCTTCGGCGACCTCATCAACAAGTCGTCGGTCGCACGCTGGACACGCACGTTGTCGACGATGTTCGCCGCCGGCGTGCCGCTGGTCGAGGCGCTCGAGTCGGTCGCCGGCGCCACTGGCAACATCGTCTACGAAGACGCGGTCATGAAAATACGCGACGAAGTCGCGACCGGCCAGCGCCTGCAGCGCGCGATGGAGAACACCGGATTGTTCCCCAACATGGTGGTGCAGATGATCGCGGTCGGCGAGGAATCGGGTTCGCTCGATACCATGTCGGGCAAGGTCGCGACCTTCTACGAGGAAGACGTCGACAACGCGGTCGACAGCATGTCGGCCCTGCTCGAGCCGTTGATCATGGCCATTCTCGGCGTGCTGGTCGGCAGCCTCGTGATCGCCATGTACCTGCCGATCTTCAAGCTCGGTTCCGTCGTCTAGCCAATCCGTGATCGAGCTGCTCAGCCAAACGAGCGCGGCCTGGGTCGCGCTCGCCGGCGTCACCGGGCTGTTGGTCGGGAGCTTTCTCAACGTCGTCATTCACCGCCTGCCCATCATGCTGGAGCGGGACTGGCGCGAGCAGTGCGCTGAGTTCGACGCGCGGCCGGGCGCGATGGCCAACAGCGACGGCGATGTCGGCGCGCATGCCACGACGCAGGTCGCCGGAACCTACAACCTGATCGTGCCGCGCTCGGCGTGCCCCGCGTGTCGCGCGCCGATCAAGTCCTGGCAGAACATTCCGGTGCTGAGCTGGCTGTTGCTGAAGGGTAAGTGCGCCAACTGCAAGGCGCCGATCAGCCTTCGCTATCCGCTCATCGAACTGTGCTGCGCGCTGCTCAGCGCAGCCGTGGCCTGGAAGTTCGGCTTTGGCTGGCACGCCGTCGCGGCGCTCGGCCTCACCTGGGCGCTGATCGCCCTGACCGGCATCGATCTGGACACGCAGCTCCTGCCCGACGCCATCACGTTGCCGTTGCTGTGGGCGGGGCTGCTGGCCTCGCTGTTCGTGGGCATTGGCGCCCGTGGAGTCGGCGGAGTCGGTAGTGGCGGCGGCTATGCCAGTCTGCCCGTGACTCCGGCCGATGCCATCACCGGGGCCGCCCTGGGTTACCTGAGCCTCTGGATCGTGTTCCACGTGTTTCGCCTCTGCACCGGCAAGGAAGGCATGGGTTACGGCGACTTCAAGCTGCTGGCAGCGCTCGGGGCCTGGATGGGCGCGCGCATGCTGCTGCCAATCGTGCTGTTTTCGGCCCTGACCGGGGCTGTGGTCGGCATCGCGCTGATTCTCAGCGGCCGGCACGGTCGCGGCGTGCCTATGCCTTTCGGTCCGTTTCTGGCCGCGGCCGGCTGGCTCGCCATGATGTGGGGGCCACAGTGGGTGCAAGCCTACCTCGGGCTGTACGGCCACGGTTGATGCGCGTTGCGCTCACCGGCGGCATCGCCAGCGGCAAGAGCACGGTCGCCGCGCTGTTCGCGGCCCTGGGCGTGCCGGTCATCGACATGGATGAGCTCGCGCGCGAGGTGGTCGCACCCGGAAGCGCACTGCTGGCGCAGGTCATCGCACGCTTCGGCGCTGGCGTGCGCAGGAGCGATGGCTCGCTGAACCGCCCGGCGCTGCGCGAACTCGTGTTCCACGACGCACAGGCGCGCCGCGAGCTCGAAGCAATGCTGCATCCGGCCATATTGGCCCGCGCGGCGCAGCTCTCGGCCGAGGCCGCCGGCCCTTACCAGCTCATCGTGGTGCCGTTGCTGGCCGAATCGGGCGCGGCGCGCCAGTACGACCGGGTGCTGCTGGTCGATTGCGACGAATCGCTGCAGCGCGCCCGGCTGGCGCAGCGCGACGGCAGCAGCGCGGCGCTTATCGATGCGGCGCTGGCCGCGCAGGCCTCGCGCGCGGAGCGGCTGGCGCTGGCCGATGATGTGATCCGGAACGATGGCTTCCCTGCGGCGCTCGCTCCAAAAGTGCGGGAATTGCACCGCCAGTACCTGCAGCAGGCAACCGCGCCTGCGCACGCGCCTTCCGCACAGGGACCCACTCAAGCACAATAGGCGCATGAGCGAGTCCCATCGCGAAGCGGCCACGGCCGCTGCCGCCGCCCCGACCGTGTTCGAGCAGCCGCTGAACGAGCGGCTGCGCACCTTTCTGCGGCTCGATTTTCTCTACAACCAGTCGCTGTATCACAACGACAAGGCCAGCAGCTGGGGGAGCCGCGCGGCGATGTCGAGCCTGCTCGACATGCTGGCCATCGCGATGCGTGGCGACGTACGCAGCGATGTGCTGAAGGAGCTCGAGCGTCATCTCGCCAAGCTCAACGAATACCAGAACCATCCGGGCATCGACGCCACGCGCCTGCGCGCGCTGATGAGCAACCTGATCCGGCTGCGCTCCGATCTGTCTTCGGCGGGCGTGGCCTGGCTGCAGCCTTTGCGCGATTCCGAATTCCTCGCCGCGATCAAACACCGCAGCGCCATTCCCGGCGGCACCTGCGAGTTTGATCTGCCCGATTATTATTTCTGGCTCAGCCAGCCCGACGCCGTGCGCATGGAGGCCTTCGTGCGCTGGCAGGGATTGCTGCGTCCGCTGTGCGACGCGATCGCCGAACTGCTGTGGCTGACACGCCAGAACGGCCGCTCGCGCGATGAGGTGGCGAAGGGCGGCATGTTCACCGTCGCCTTCGATCGCGAGACGCCATATCAGTTGTTGCGCATCACGCTACCGCCTGGCGCGCGGCTTTACCCGGAGATCAGCGGCAGTCACTACCGCTGCAGCATGCGCTTTCTCGAGTGGACCGATATCGACAGCCGGCCGAAGCAGACCGAGAGCGACGTGCCCTTCGTGCTGACCTGCTGTCCGTAGGGCCTGTTCACACCTGGAAAATCGATGCGTTGCTGCTTATGAATTCGCCGTCGCGCCTTCACTGTCCGACCTGCAAGCGGCCGATCGAGTGGAACGAAGAGTTTCCATGGCGGCCGTTCTGCAGCGAGCGTTGCAAGCTCGTGGATCTGGGCGCCTGGCTCACGGAAGCGCACGCAATTCCTGGCGAACCGATCGACGAGATGGCCGCGGACCCGAACCGGCCTGAGCCGCCTGAATCCAGTTGATTCGTTTCAGTCGAGCGGCAGGCCCGCCTGCTTGACGACCGGGCGCAGCACGAAACTCGAATCGACGCGCGCCACGCCTGGCAGCTTGGTGAGCACCTTGCTGTGGAGCCGCTCAAAATCGCTGGCGCTGCGCGCCACCACGCGCAGCATGTAGTCGCACTCGCCGGTGGTGAGATAGCACTCCGCAACTTCGGGAACGCGGCACACGGCCTGCTCGAAGGCGCCGAGATCGCGGTCGGTCTGACCCTTGAGCGTAATGCGCACCACGAAGCTGACGCTGATGCCGACCTTGGCCGGATTCAGCACTGCCGTGTAGCGTTCGATGACGCCGGCGCGCTCGAGCAATTTGACACGCCGCAGGCAGGCGGACTCGGACAGTCCCACGCGCAGCGCGAGCGCGGCATTGGCCATGCTGCCGTCGGCCTGCAGCTCACCGAGGATCTTCCTGTCAGTGCGGTCGATTGACATTTTCTGCGGCCTATATGGCTACTATTCGCATATTCTGCCACTTTCTGGCGCGATATACGCCTGTTTCGCAATTCCCTGCCGCGGAGCGGGAGCACAATACGCGCCTCAACTGGAGGTCTGCCCCATGCGTATTGGCGTCCCTTCCGAAATCAAGATCCATGAATATCGCGTCGGGCTGATGCCCGCCTCGGTGCGCGAGCTCACGCTCGGCGGCCACACCGTCACGGTGCAGAGCGGCGCCGGACTCGGCGTCGGCTGCAGCGACGAGGATTACCGTGCCGCCGGCGCGAAGCTCGCGCCTGACGCCGCCACGGTGTTCGGCGCCTGCGACATGGTCGTCAAGGTCAAGGAGCCACAGCTCGCCGAGTGCGCCATGCTGCGCCCGGGCCAGCTGCTGTTCACCTATCTGCATCTCGCAGCCGACCGTGCGCAGGCCGACGGCCTGATGAAATCGGGCGCCGTCGCCATTGCCTACGAGACCGTCACCGCGGCCGATGGCTCGCTGCCGCTGCTGGTGCCGATGAGCGAAGTGGCCGGCCGCATGTCGATCCAGGTCGGTGCCTACTACCTGCAGAAAGCGCAGGGCGGACGCGGCGTGCTGCTCGGCGGCGTGGCCGGCATTCCGCCGGGCAAAGTTGTCGTGATCGGTGGCGGCGTCGCCGGCACGAACGCGGTTGAGATGGCGCACGGCCTGCGCGCCGATGTCACGGTGATCGATCGGTCGCTGCCGCGCCTGCGCGCACTCGACGTGCAATTCCACGGCGCCGTGCAGACGATCTATTCCACCGCGGAATCGATCGAACGCGCCGTGACCGACGCGGACCTGGTGATCGGCGCCGTGCTGGTGCCGGGCGCAGCGGCCCCAAAGCTGGTCACTGAAGCAATGATCAGGCAAATGCGCCAAGGTTCCGTGGTCGTCGACATTGCGATCGACCAGGGCGGGTGCTTCGCCACCAGCAAACCCACCACGCACGCCGACCCCGTGTACACGCTGCACGGCGTGACGCATTACTGCGTGACGAATATGCCGGGCGCCGTGGCGCGCAGCTCCGCGCAGGCGCTCAATAACGCAACACTGCCTTACGTGAAGGCGCTGGCGGACAAGGGCTGGAAGGACGCGCTGGCGGCCGATGCCGGCCTGCGCAACGGCCTGAACGTGATCGATGGACGCGTCGTGCACGCGGCAGTGGCGCGCGACCTTGGGCTTCCCGCGCCCACGCCGGCACCGGTCAAGGCCTGATCGGCACGCGAAGCCGGATCGGCGCGGGACCGGTCGTCAGAGCTTGATTTTGCCGCCGCCGGGGATCGCCCCGCCGCCGACATCGGGCACCACGATGCGCGAGGAAGCCTCGCGGCGATACTCGCGCGCTTCTTCGATCGCCTGCTCCAGCGCCGCGTGCACCGCGGCCGGAAAGCGCTGCACCGCTTCGTCCAGCGAGTTCGCCTCGATGTCGAAGGACAGCGGCAGCACGCCACCGGGCGTCAGCAACTGCGTCTGGCCTGAAAACAGCACGGCGCGCGCCGGGTCCGCGTTGCCGTCCACCGTCACCGGCGTGAGCCGGCGAATCGTGCCGGCCTTGCGATCGGTGTACAGCTCATCGCGGTACAGCGTGTTCGCGTCCATCTGAATGTCAGGCATCCCTGGTTCCTGGGCCATTGTCCATCCCTCTCAATTGGCGTTGTTGGTTGCAGCGAGTTCCAAGTTCTCAAGCCAGTCAATGATCGGCAGGTCGGCGGGCAGCAGCGGCAGTTCGCGCAGCGCCGCCGGACGCTCCCAGCGCAACGGCTGACCTTCCAGTCCGCGCGGCACGCCCGAGTACTCATCGACCATCCAGACTGACAGCTCGACGTGCCGCTCCGGGTATTCATGCGTGAGCGCGAACACTGCCCGCGCTGATTCCACCTGCACGCCGAGTTCCTCCTGCAGCTCGCGCCGGAGCGCGGCGGCTTCGGGCTCGCCGGGCTCGATCTTGCCGCCCGGAAACTCCCACTGTCCGGCCAGCGCCTTGCCGGCGGTGCGCTGCGTCACCAGCACGCGCCGCTGTTCGTCAGATATCACTGCCGCAACCACGCGCACCGTCGGTTTCAAGACTCGAGCGCACCGTGGCATTGCTTGTACTTGCGGCCGGATCCGCAGGGACAGGGCTCGTTGCGCCCGACCTTGCGATCGCCGCGCACGAACGGCGACGCTGACTCGAAACCGCCCGCCGCAGCGCCCGCCGCGCCCGCGGCACCGGCCGCACCGGCGCCCGCTCCAACGCCGCTGCCATCGGCCGCTCCAAGCTCGGGCACGGCGCCGGGCACCAGTGCTGTAGGCATCTCGGCGTGCTGCGCCTGGAGCGCGCGCATCAGGCGTTCGCGCCGCTCGGCCTCCTCGCGATCGATCTGGTCCTGCGTGCGTATCTCGACGCGCGCCAGCATCGCCGCGGCGTCGTACTTCACGCGGCCGAGCATCGCGGTGAACAGCTCGAAGGCCTCGCGCTTGTATTCNNCCAGGTGATCGCGCCAGTGCTGGTCGAGCTGGCGCAGCACCACATCGCGCTCGACGTGACGCATGATCGGCGCGCCGATGCGCGCCACTTTCTGGCGGTAACCGTCGAGCACCGCATCCACGACGCGCGTTCGCAGCACTGAGTCTTCCATCTGCGGATCGGCGGCCAGCCAGGCCGCCACGTCGACGCTGGCGCCGAAATCGCGCTGCAGTGCTTCGTTGAGCGAAGTCAGGTCCCAGGCATGCTGCGCGCTGCCGACCGGCAGGTGCGCATCGAGGAGCCCGCGCACTGAATCCTCGTACATGCCCAGCACCGCATCGCTCAAGTCATCCGTGCCGAGGATTTCGGTGCGCTGCTGGTAGACGACCTTGCGCTGGTCATTGGCGACGTCATCGAACAGCAGCAGCTGCTTGCGGATGTCGAAGTTGTGCGCCTCGACCTTGCGCTGCGCCTTCTCGATCTGGCGTGTGAGCATGCCGCTCTCAATGACCTCGCCCGCCTTCATTCCGGCCATCTGCAGCCAGCGCTTGGTGCGCGCCGGATCGCCGAAGATGCGCATCAGGTTGTCTTCCATCGACAGGTAGAACCGGCTCGAGCCCGGATCGCCCTGGCGGCCCGAACGGCCGCGCAGCTGGTTGTCGA
>PMNQ01000010.1 GCA_003162555.1 Gammaproteobacteria bacterium
TGGCCGAGCGCGCAGGCGCCGCCATTGACGTTTAACCGCGCGTGCTCGAGGCCAAGCTCGCGCATCGCGGTCATGGCGACCACCGCGAAGGCTTCGTTGACTTCGAACAGATCTACGTCGCCGGCCTTCCAGCCCGCGGCCTGCAACACCTTCTGGATCGCAGCTACCGGCGCAATCGTGAACCACTCGGGCGCCATGGCGCTGCTGGCCCATGCGGCGAGCCGCGCCACGGGTGTGAGGTTGCGTTGCCGCGCCACCGATTCACGTGTCAGCACCACGGCCGCGGCGCCGTCGGAAATCGAAGAGGACGAGGCGGCGGTGACCGTGCCAGCCGGGCCAAAGGCCGGCTTGAGCGTGGAAATCTTGGCGAGGTCGCATTTGAACGGCGTCTCATCGCGCGCCACCGTCGTGACGCCCTTGCGGCTCGTGATCTCGATTGGCGCGACTTCGCTGTCGAACTCGCCGGCCTGGAGCGCGCGCATCGCGCGGCGCACCGATTCAGCCGCAAAGGCATCCTGCTCATCGCGGGTGAAGCCGTACTTCTGCGCCGTCGCGTCTGCAAAGCAGCCCATCAGCTTGCCGTCCCACGCGCTTTGCAAGCCGTCGTAGAACATGTGGTCGAGAATCTCTCCGTGGCCCATCCGATAGCCGGTGCGCGCTTTCGGCAGCAGATAGGGTGCGTTGCTCATCGACTCGAGACCACCGGCCAGCACCAGCGAGGCACCGCCTGCGGCCAGTTGATCGGCGCCCAGCATGATCGCTTTCATGGCCGAGCCGCACATCTTGTTCACGGTGGTTGCAGGAACCCCGGTGGGCACGCCGGCGCCGAGCGCCGCCTGGCGCGCGGGGGCCTGCCCGAGTCCTGCTGGGAGCACGCAGCCCATCAGCACTTCGTCGAGATCAGCGGCCGCAACGCCGGCCGAAGCGATCGCCGCGCGCATCGCGGCTGAGCCCAGTTGCGGAGCAGTCAGCGTGGCGAGCGCGCCCTGGAAAGCGCCGATCGGCGTGCGGCGGGCGCTGAGAATAAGGACGGCGTCGGACATGATGATGCTCCGTGAGTTTGGCCGTGTGTCAGGCAGCGCGCGGCCGCAATCCATTTTCGAACAGCGCGACGAAGGCGGCCGCGATCTGCGCGGCGGACTGCGACTGGTTGTCGCGGTACCAGTGGGCGATCCAGTTGAGCGCGCCGGCCAGCGCGAAGGCGGTCATCTTGGGATCGCATGCGCCGATCGAACCGTCGGCCATGCCTTCACGCAGCAGGCGGCGTATATCCTGGTCGATCTCGGACTTGAGCGCCTTGACGTGCGCGCGCATCGCAACGCTCAGGTCCTGGTCCTCGGCGCGCACCATGCACCAGCCAAATTCGGACGCGATCGCCTGCGCGTAGCGCAGCAGCGCACCGTGCAGGCGCGTGCGTGCGTCCTGGTTGCTGGCGCGGGCGTCGCGGAATGCGGCGCGCACCGGCTCGAGTCCGGCGCAGAAGCACTCGAACAGAAGTTGCTCCTTGTTCTCGACATAGTAATAGAGCGTCGGCTTGGTCACTTCCAGCGTCGCGGCAATATCGTCGAGCGAGGTGTTGTGGTAGCCGCGCGCGTTGAAGGCGCGGGCGGCTGTGCGGATCACCGCCTCGCGTTTCAGGCCGCGATCGGCCCTGGCCTTGCGGCGGCTCCGCCAGGGGGAGGGGGCGCGTGCGGTACCGTGGTTGACGCTCATGGCCAGCGCGATCATACTCTCCGGTAACATTTGTTGGAAGCCGCCATGAGCGTCAAATCTTCGGGCCGGATGGCCTCGCCGAGCGATTCGCCGGCGGTGGCCGCGCCGCCGCTGCGCTTCGTCAGCGCCGCCTCGTTGTTCGACGGCCACGATGCCGCGATCAACATGATCCGCCGCCTGCTGCAGGCGCACGGCGCCGAAGTGGTGCACCTCGGCCACAACCGCAGCGTGGCCGATATCGTGCGCGCCGCCATCCAGGAGGACGCCGACGCGATCGCCGTCAGCTCCTACCAGGGCGGCCACAACGAATACTTCGTCTACATGGTCGACATGCTGCGCGAGCTCAACGCCGGCCACATCCGCGTCATCGTCGGGGGCGGCGGCACGATCGCGCCCGCGGAGATCGCAGCGCTCGAGCAGCACGGCGTGGAGAAGATCTATACACCCGAACATGGCCGTCAGTTCGGCCTCAACGGCATGATCGACGATGTCATCGCACGCGTGCGTGCGGTGCGCCGTCCGGCCTACGCGTTCGGGCCGCTCAATGCGCGCGACCACGCGCATATCGCGCGCAGCATCACCGCGCTGGAGGGTGGCCACGGCGACGAGCGTGCCGCCGAGCAGATACGCCAGGCGCTGTCGAAAACGAAACGCGCGGCGCCGGTGATCGGCATTACCGGCACCGGTGGGGCCGGCAAGAGTTCGCTCACCGACGAGTTGCTGCAACGCTTCGTGCGCGCGTTTCCGGATCGGCAGATCGCCGTCGTGGCCATCGATCCGACACGGCGCCGCTCGGGTGGCGCGTTGCTGGGCGACCGCATCCGCATGAACGC
>PMNQ01000211.1 GCA_003162555.1 Gammaproteobacteria bacterium
GCCGCACGGCGCGCCGTGCGGCCCCCGGTGCGCGCGGCGGATCAGACCAGCCAGTAGACGAGCACGAACAGCAGCAGCCACACCACGTCGACGAAGTGCCAGTACCAGGCCACGGCTTCAAAGCCGAAATGCCGCGTCGGCGTGAAATGCCCACGCAGTGTGCGCAGCCAGATGATCGTCAGCATGATAGCGCCGATCGTCACGTGCAGGCCGTGGAAGCCAGTGAGCATGAAGAAGGTGGAACCGTAGATGCCGGTGGAAAGCTGCAGGCCCCTGTGCATGTAGGCCTCGCCGTATTCGCGCGCCTGGAGCGAGACGAACAGGAAACCGAGCATGAAGGTCAGCGCCAGGAAGACCTTGAGCACGGTGCGGTTGCCGGCCTTGAGCGCGTGATGCGCAATCGTGATGGTGACGCCCGAAGTGAGCAGGATCGCAGTGTTCAGCGCCGGCACGCCGAAGGCCGGGATCACCTCGAAGCTGCCGTCGGCGCGCGGGCCGAGTTTCGCCGGGCCATTGGTCGGCCAGGCCGCATCGAAGTTCGGCCAAAGGAAGATCTTGTTGAAGACCTTCACGCCCTCGCCGCCGATCCAGGGCACCGCCAGCGTGCGCGCATAAAACAGCGCGCCGAAGAACGCGGCGAAGAACATGACTTCGGAGAAGATGAACCAGATCATGCCCATTCGGAAAGAGCGGTCGACGTGCAGGTTGTATACGCCTGCCTGGTTCTCGTTGATCACGGTGCGAAACCAGCCGATGAACATCACCGCCAGCAGCGCCAGACCTACTGCGAATACTTCGGGGCCAAACCATTCATTGAGCCAAGCGGCGACGCCCAGCATGGTGGTGAATAGCGCCACCGAACCGATGATCGGCCACGGCGTGCCGTGCGGCAGGTAGTACTTGCTGGAATCGGCCGGGGCGTGTGCATGCGACATGATGGTTTCCTGGAGTCTAGCGGGCTGCGACGCGCAGCGCCGTGTCGTAAAAGGTGTAGCTGAGCGTGACGCGATCGACGTACGCGGGCAGTGCGCGATCAATGAAGAAGCGCACTGGCATTACCCGCTGTTCGTCTTTCCTGAAAGACTGTGGCGAGAAACAGAAGCACTGCGTCTTGTGGAACCAGCTCGCGGCCTCGCCCGGCGCGATGTTGGGCACGGCCTGCGCGACGGTGTCGTGGCCGGTGAGGTTGCGCGCGACGAAGTTCGCTTCGTAGAGCTGACCGGGATGCACCTGCAGCGTCGCCTGCACCGGACGGAATTCCCAGTTGCCGACGGTCGGCAGGTTGGCCATGAATTCCACGGTCACGGTGCGCGACTCGTCGGCGCCGCTCGCGATCGGGGCAGTCGCGGCGTTCGCGGCGGTAGCGGGAGCGACCGCTTCGGTCAGCAGCTTCTGGTCACCGTAGCCGGAGACCTGGCACAGCACGCGATACAGCGGCACCAGCGCGAAGCCAAAGGCAAAGCTCCCGGCAACGAACAGCCACAGCTTTCCGGTCAGCGAGCGATTGCGCTGCTTCAGCTCGGGTTCGCTCATCCGTGACTCCGGTGCACGGTCAGCGCTATGAACCCGGCGTAAATCGCGAGCGCCACCAGCGACAGCACGAAGGCCGTGCGCCGTGCGCGGCGCTGCTGGAGTTGCCGCGCGTCCACGCTCATCAGGTGTCGTCCCCTTCTTCGGTCCAATGCTCGGCGCCGTGGTGGATCACCGCGATGCTCGGCGCGACTTCCCAGGTGTGGTACGGCGTCGGCGAGGGCAATTCCCACTCGAGGCCATGCGCACCCTCCCAGACCTGCGCGGTGGCTTTTTCGCCGCCGCGGATGCACTGGATGATGATGTAAGGGAACAGCAGCTGCGAGAGGCCGAAACCGAAACCGCCGATCGAGGACACCATGTTCCAGTCGGCGAACTGCGTGGCGTAGTCCGGNNCACTTCGGCAGCCAGTAGTACACGGCCGCCATGATTGTGAAGATCGAGCCCGGTACGAGGACGTAGTGGAAGTGCGCGACTACGAAATACGTATCCTGGTACTGGAAATCGGCCGGCGCGATCGCCAGCATCAGTCCGGAGAAGCCGCCGATCGAGAACAGGAACAGGAACGCCAGCGCGAACAGCATCGGCGGCTCGAAGCTGATCGAACCGCGCCACATCGTGGCGCTCCAGTTGAATACCTTCACGCCGGTAGGAATCGCTATCAGCATCGTCGAGAGCATGAAGAACAGCTCNNGAACATGTGGTGCGCCCACACGATGAACGACAGGAAGGCGATCGACGCAGTTGCGTACACCATCGCTTCATAGCCGAACAGCGGTTTGCGCGAGAAGGTCGGGATGATTTCCGAGACCACGCCGAAGGCCGGCAAAATCAGGATGTAGACCTCAGGGTGGCCAAAGAACCAGAACACGTGCTGGAACATCACCGGATCGCCGCCGCCCGAGGCGCTGAAGAAGCTGGTGCCGAAGAAGTGATCGGTCAGCAGCATCGTGACGGCGCCGGCGAGCACCGGCATCACCGCGATCAGCAGGTAGGCGGTGATCAGCCAGGTCCACACGAACAGCGGCATGCGCAGCAGCGTCATGCCCGGTGCGCGCATGTTCATGATCGTGACGATCACGTTGATCGCGCCCATGATCGAGGAGGCGCCCATCAGGTGGATCGCGAATATCGCCAGCGGGAAGGAATCGCCGCCCTGCAGCACCAGTGGCGGATACAGCGTCCAGCCGCC
>PMNQ01000055.1 GCA_003162555.1 Gammaproteobacteria bacterium
AGCAGCGCCTTCGACGGGATGCAACCCACATTCAGGCAGACGCCGCCGAGCGTGGCCCAGCGGTCCACCAGCAGCACCTTGAGCCCGAGATCTGCCGCGCGGAACGCCGCGGTGTAGCCGCCGGGCCCAGCGCCGAGCACCAGCAACTGGATCTCGCGGTCGGCAGCGGGTTCGGGACCGGCGGCGGGAGCCGCGACGGCCGCAGCGGNNCACGTCCATCGTCGCCTTGTCGGTCTCGAGCGTGAGGATCGGGTCCTCGAGCGCGATCACATCGCCAGGCTTGACCAGCACATCGATGACCAGGACATCCTTGAAGCTGCCGATGTCCGGACAGGCAACGTCCGTCAGACTCACGGCACCGCCTCGAGCAGCCCGGCGACATCATTGAGCTGTGCCGCCAGCGCGGTGCTGAAGCGCGCGCCGTCCGCGCCGTCAATGACGCGATGATCGTAAGAGAGCGACAGCGGCATCATCAGCCGCGGCACGAATGCGCCCTCGCGATAAACGGGCTTCATTTGCGAGCGCGAGACACCGAGGATCGCCAGCTCCGGCGCGTTGATGATTGGCGTGAATGCCGTGCCGCCGATACCGCCGAGGCTCGAGACCGTAAAGCATCCGCCCTGCATCTCGGCGCCACTGAGCTTGCCAGCGCGGGCCTTCTCGGACAGCGCGGCGAGCGAACGCGCCAGTTCATAAACGTCTTTCTTGTCCGCATCGCGGATCACGGGCACCAGCAGGCCATTGGGCGTATCGGCCGCGAACCCCAGGTGCATGTATTTCTTGTAGACCAGGTTTTCGCCGCTCGCATCGAGTGAGGCGTTGAAATTCGGAAACTGCAGCAGCGTGCGCACGACGGCGCGTAGCACGAACGCGAGCGGAGTGAGCTTCACGCCCTGCGCGGCGGCGCGATCCTTGAGCTTGACGCGCGCGGCTTCCAGCTCGGTGATGTCAGCCTCATCGAACTGCGTGACGTGCGGCAGGTTGACCCAGCTCGCCTGCAGGCGCGGTCCGGAAATCCGCTTGACGCGGCCCAGCGGCTTGATTTCGATCGCACCGAATTGCGCGAAGTCCGGAATCTGTATGCGCGGCAGACCGCTGCCTGTGGCGGCCGCGCTGGTGGAGGCACCAGCGCCGGCACCGCCAGCCAGCAAGCCTTTCACAAAGGCCTTGACGTCGTCCTCGACGATGCGGCCCTTGAGCCCACTACCGCGCACGCGCGCAAGATCCACACCGAGCTCGCGTGCAAATCGGCGCACACCAGGGCTCGCATGGGCTGTGGCAAAACCGGCTTCGNNCCGGCTTCGTTGACGGGAGCGGCAGCCAGCGCAGGCGCGGCCATCGGTGCTGGCGCGGCCGCAGATTGCGGCGGCGATGCAGCGGCCTTCGTGGGCGGGGCGGCGACAGCGGGCGCCGCGGCCGGCGGCGCGGACACTGGTGCTGCAGCGCCCGCGGCAGCAGCGCCTTCCACGTTCAGCATAGCGACAGGAGTGCCGGTGGACACCAGTCCGCCTTTCTTGACCAGCAGTTTCTCGATGACGCCCGCGCCCGGCGAGGGCACATCCATCGTCGCCTTCTCGGTCTCGAGCGTCAGCAGCGGCGTGTCGGCCTCGACGCGGTCGCCAGGCTTCACCAGCACGTCGATGATGGCGACGTCTTTGAATCCGCCCAGGTCGGGCACCACAATTACGGTCGAGGCCAAGCGCAGCTCCTGTCAGCTGGTGAAGGGATTGGGCTTGGCCGGATCGATGCCGAGCTGCCCGAGCGCGTCGATGACGGTACGGCGATCCATCTGGTCCGCATCGGCCAGCGCCTTGAGCGCGGCCAGCGCGATGAAATTGCGGTCCACTTCAAAATGCCGGCGCAGCGGTGCGCGCGCATCGGAGCGCCCGAAGCCATCCGTGCCAAGGGTCACGAACGCGCCCTGCACCCACTGGCGGATCTGGTCGGGCACCGTGCGAATGTAGTCGGTCGCCGCGACGATCGGCGCGCGCTGTTCGGCCAGGAGCGTCTGCACATAGGGCACGCGCGGTGGCTCGGCCGGGTGCAGCAGGTTCCAGCGTTCGCAGTCCAGCGCCTCGCGGCGCAGCTCGCTGAAACTGGTGATCGAGTACACGTCGGCCGGCACCTTGAATTTCTTTTCGAGTATGTCGGCGGCTGCCAGCACCTCGCGCAGGATCGTGCCGCTGCCGAGCAGCGTCGCGCGCAGCTTGCCCTTGCCGCCGGTGCGCAGCCGGTAACCGCCGCGCACGATGCCGGCCGCAGCGCCGGGCGGCAGCGCAGGCTGCGCGTAGTTCTCGTTCATCACCGAGATGTAATAAAAAATGCCCTCGCCATCGACGTACATGCGCCTGAGGCCATCCTGGATGATGACCGCAAGTTCGTAGGCGTAAGTCGGATCGTAGGCGCGGCAGTTGGGCACGGTCGTCGCCACCAGCTGGCTGTGGCCGTCCTGGTGCTGCAGACCCTCGCCCGCGAGCGTGGTGCGGCCGGCGGTCGCGCCGAGCAGGAAGCCGCGCGCGCGCATGTCGCCGGCGGCCCAGATGAAATCGCCGACGCGCTGGAAACCGAACATCGAATAAAAAATGTAGAACGGCACCATCGGCACGCCGTGATTGGCATACGAAGTCGCCGCCGCTATCCACGAACAGGTCGAACCGGCTTCGTTGATGCCCTCTTCGAGCATCTGGCCCTGCTTGTCCTCGCGGTAGGACATCAGCTGGTCGGCATCCTGCGGCGTGTAGAGCTGGCCGACAGACGAATAGATGCCGATCTGGCGAAACAGCCCTTCCATGCCGAAGGTGCGCGCCTCATCGGGAACGATCGGCACGATGTGCTTGCCGATGCTCTTGTCCTTCAGCAGCACGCCAAGAATGCGCACGAAGGCCATGGTCGTGGAGATCTCGCGCTCGCCGGTGCCGTCCAGCACCGACTGAAAAGCAGCGAGCTCAGGGACCTGCAATTTCACCGCAGCAGGCTTGCGCTGCGGCAGGAAACCGCCGAGCGCCGCGCGGCGCTCGAGCAGGTATTTCATCTCGGCGCTGTCTGCGGCCGGCTTGCGGAACGGGAGCTTCGCGATGTCGTCATCGGCGACCGGTATGTTGAAGCGGTCGCGCAGTTCACGCAGCGCATCGTCATCGAGCTTCTTCTGCTGGTGCGCCACCATCTGGCCTTCGGCCGCCTTGCCCAAACCAAAGCCCTTTACAGTCTTCGCGAGGATCACGGTCGGCCGGCCGTCTGAGTGCATGGCGGCAGTGTAAGCGGCGTACACCTTGCGCGCGTCGTGGCCGCCGCGGTTGAGGCGCCAGATGTCCTCGTCGGACATGTTGGCCACCATCTCCTTGAGGCGTGGATTCTTGCCGAAGAAATGCTCGCGCGTGTAGGCGCCGCCCTTGGCTTTGAAATTCTGGTATTCGCCGTCGACGCACTGCTCCATGACCTGGCGCAGCAGGCCGTCCGTGTCGCGCGCCAGCAGCGGATCCCAGCGCGATCCCCAGATGACCTTGATGACATTCCATCCTGCGCCGAGAAAGGCCGCTTCCAGTTCCTGGATGATCTTGCCGTTGCCACGCACCGGACCATCGAGACGCTGCAGGTTGCAATTGATGACGAACACCAGGTTGTCGAGTTTCTCGCGCACCGGCAGCGTCAATGCGCCCATCGATTCGGGCTCATCCATCTCGCCGTCGCCACAGAACGCCCACACTTTCTGGTCGGAGGCCGGCACCATGCCGCGATGCTCGAGGTAGCGCGTAAAGCGCGCCTGGTAAATGGCCATCATTGGCCCGAGCCCCATCGACACGGTCGGGAACTGCCAGTAATCAGGCATCAGCCAGGGATGCGGGTAGGAACTCAAGCCTCCGCCATCGACTTCCTGGCGGAAACGGCGCAGCTGCTCTTCATCGAAGCGCCCTTCCAGGTACGAGCGCGCATAAATGCCGGGCGAAGAATGTCCCTGCATGAACACCAGGTCGCCCGGATGCTGGTCCGACGGCGCGCGCCAGAAATGATTGAAGCCGACTTCGTACAGCGTGGCCGAGGAGGCGTAGCTGGCGATGTGACCGCCGTATTCGGTGGACTTGCGGTTGGCCGCGACCACCATCGCCATGGCGTTCCAGCGGATCCATGCCTCGATGCGCCGCTCGAGTTCGCGATTGCCCGGATACGCCGGCTCCTTGCCGACTGCGATTGTGTTCACATACGCCGTGTTCGGGCTGTAGGGCAGATAGGCGCCCGAGCGCCGCGCGTGCTCGACCATGCGGTCGATGAGGAAATGCGCGCGCTGCGGCCCCTCCGCTTTCAGCACCGAATCGATCGATTCGAGCCATTCGCGCGTTTCAACCGGATCGAGATCGCCAGGTTCTGTGGGCTCAGTCATAACGGAGGAAATGTCCTTGCGGGACGCTGTGTTAGGATGCGCTGCACACGCTGCTTAAGCCGGCGGGTCGGCATTATACGAGAGATCCTGCGAAGGGCACCCCTGCGGGCCGGCCCCGATGGTGAACATGCAAGAGCTGACGATACGCCGTCCCGACGACTGGCACCTGCACCTGCGCGACGGCGCCATTCTCGCCTCTGTCCTGCCGTTCACGGCGCGGCGCTTTGCGCGTGCGGTGGTCATGCCGAACCTGACCCCGCCCGTGACGACCACCGCAGCGGCGCTCGCCTACCGCGAACGCATCCGGGCGGCACTGCCCGCGGGCGCCGATTTCACGCCATTGATGACCCTGTATCTCACCGACAGCACCGCGCGCGAAGAAATCGACCGTGCCGCCGCGAGCGGCGCCGTGATCGGCTGCAAGCTCTATCCGGCCGGCGCAACCACGCACTCGGCGGCTGGCGTCACCGACGTGCGCCGGCTCGATGCGGTGTTTGAGCGCATGAGCGAGCGCAGCCTGACGCTGCAGGTGCACGGAGAAGTGGTCGACCCGGCCACCGACATCTTCGATCGCGAAGCGCTGTTCATTGAACAGGTGCTGGCCCCTCTCGTTGAGCGTCATCCCCGGCTGCACGTGGTATTCGAACACGTGACTACGCGCGCCGCGGTCGAATACGTATGCGGCGCCCGGCCCGGCGTCGCGGCGACGGTCACGCCGCAGCACCTGCTGCTGAATCGAAATGCACTGTTTCAGGGCGGCATCCGCCCCCATCTGTACTGCCTGCCGGTGCTGAAGCGCGAGGCCGATCGCGAGGCGCTGCGCGCCGTGGTCGCCGCCGGAAACCCGCGCTTCTTCCTCGGCACCGACAGCGCCCCGCACGCGCGCCACCTGAAAGAGGCGGCCTGCGGGTGCGCCGGCATCTTCTCCGCGCATGCCGGCATCGAGCTGTACGCCGAGGTGTTCGAACAGCTCGGCGCGCTCGGGCGCCTCGAGGATTTCGCCGCGCATTTCGGCGCGGATTTCTACGGCCTGCCGCGCAACGCCGGCACGCTCACGCTCGAGAAGCGCTCCTGGTCGCCACCGGCGGCCTATCCCTTGAGCCCCGGAGAGCTGGTGCCGCTGCGCGCCGGAGAAAGTGTGGCCTGGGCGGTGCGCGGGTGAACAACGATGCGGGCGAGCGCCGCATGGCGCGGCGATTCCGCGGCTTCCTGCCGGTGGTCGTCGATGTGGAAACCGGCGGATTCAACAGCGCCACCGATGCGCTGCTGCAGGTCGCCGCCGTGATGATCGAGCTGGATGATTCAGGCCGGCTGGTGCGCGGCCCTACGCACAGCTATCACGTGAAACCCTTCGAGGGCGCCAACATCGAGGCGGCATCGCTGCAGGTCAACAAGATCGATCCCTGGCATCCGCTGCGGCCGGCCATCGAGGAGCGGGAGGCACTGCAGCGCATCTTCAAGGAAGTCCGGGCCGGCATGCAGCGCGCCGGCTGCAAGCGCGCCATCCTGGTTGGCCACAACGCCTGGTTCGATCTCTCGTTCCTCAACGCCGCGCTGGTGCGCACCGGCGTCAAGCGCAGCCCGTTCCATCCGTTCTCGAGCTTCGACACGGCGACGCTGGCCGGCGCCGCGCTCGGCCAGACGGTGCTGGCAAAAGCGGTGACCATCGCGGGCCTGGGCTGGGACAGTTCATCGGCACACTCGGCAACCTACGACGCCGAACGCACGGCCGAGCTGTTCTGTTCGATCTGCAATGAACTGGCGGGGAGTTTCCAGTGGGCTGAAAATCGCGCCCGCGAACTGGGCTGGCACGAGAGTCCCGGTGAAAATATCGAGCCTGAGCCCGAGCCCGACTCCAGCAGCTGAACCTCAGGCCGTCGCGGCGAGCAGCGCGCCCGCTTCGGTCAGCAGCTGTTTCAATTCACCACTGCGGTACATTTCCATGGCGATGTCGCAGCCGCCGACGAGTTCACCCTTCAGGTACAACTGCGGATAGGTCGGCCAGTTCGAGTGCTTCTTCAGCGCCTCGCGCAGCTCCGGATCTTCGAAGATATTGACGCTGTGAAAGCTCGCGCCGAGCTTTCGCAATGCGCCGGCTGTCTGCGCAGAAAATCCGCACTGCGGAAAATCCGGCGTCCCCTTCATGAACAGCACCACCGGCGCGGTGTTGAGTTCCTTGCTGATCCGCTCGCTGACATCCATGGCTAATTCACCTCAAGTTGATTGTTCACCGCGACCACGCCTGCGACCGTACGCACGGCACGTTCTGCCGCCGCGCGCTGCGCGGCGCTCCCGACCGCGCCGCGGAGCGTCACGGTGCCAGCGGAGGCGCTGACCGTGATTGGCGCACGCCGCAGCACCGCATCCGCGCCGATCCGCGCCTGCACGGCCGAGCCCAGCGCCGCATCATCCTGCGCGTCCCCACGGGCGCGGCTGTCGGCGGCGGTGCCGCTGCCCGGCGCATTGCCGATGACCGCGGCCACGCAGCCGCACAGCAGCAGGGCTACAGCCAAAGTCACCAGTCCAAGGCCTTTGGCCTGCATTGCGGCTCCAGCGCTACCAGCGTTGAATTATGGGGGTCGCTGCCCTATTCTTCAATGAGGGCGGTTGATCATCACGCTTTGCAGAACAACGACATAACGTCATAACGAGGCACTCGACATGAACCCACTGAATTCCGTGCGCGGCGCCATCATAACCGGAGTGATCCTTGCGGCCGTCATCACGATCGCCATACCGCAGAGCGCCTTCAACGAAATGGGCCTGATCCGCTGGCTGCATATCCTGTCCGGCGTGATGTGGATCGGATTGCTGTGGTACTTCAACGTCGTGCAGGTGCCCGGACTGGGCGCTGCGGCTGCCGACAAAGGTGGACCAGGAGGCGCAGGCATCTCCAAATACATCGCACCCAGGGCGCTGCTGTGGTTCCGCTGGGCGGCGGTGGCGACCTGGCTGACCGGGGCTGCGTACCTCGTGCGTGGCGCGAATTTCGTCAACGCCTTCACTTTTGGCCATTTTGGCGAAGACATCTACGGGCTTGTCATCGGCACCGGCGCATGGCTGGGCACGATCATGCTGTTCAACGTGTGGGTGCTGATCAACCCGAACCAGATGAAGGTGCTCGGTTTCACGCCGGCTACCGATGAGGAGAAGGTGCGCGCCCGCCGCGTCGCGCTGCTCGCCTCGCGCACCAACTTCGTGCTGTCGATCCCGATGCTGATGTGCATGGCCGGCGCCACGCACGGATTGCCGTACTGATCCCGGCACTTGGCAAAGGCCGGGTTGGCCGCGCAACTTCCTGACGACCTGCCCGAGCAGGTGTCCCGCGCACTGCGCGAGGACATCGGTTCGGGCGCTGTCACCGCCGCGCTGATCCCGGCCGACCAGCAGACACATGCGCGTGTGATCAGCCGCGAAGCCGCCGTCATCTGCGGCTGCGCCTGGTTCGATGAGACCTTCCGCCAGCTCGACCCGCGCGTGCAGGTGCGAAACCCGGTGATGTTCGTCGTCGAGATCGGCAGCGTCGTCACGACACTGCTGTTCATCCGCGACGCGCACAGCAACACGTCGGCCGACAACGTGTTCGTCGGTCTCGTGACGGTGTGGCTCTGGTTCACCGTGCTCTT
>PMNQ01000185.1 GCA_003162555.1 Gammaproteobacteria bacterium
TGGGGCTTCGACGTCTTCGACGGTCTGCTGTTCAACTACGTCGCCCCCAACTGCATCCCGAATCTGCTGCATCTGCCGCCGGGTTCGCCGGCGGCGCGCGCCGCGACGCTGTACTGGACCGGAGCACTCACTTCATTGCTGCTGCTCGGTTGGGCGGCCGGAGGCGTGTTGTTCGGCCTCGTCTGCGACCGCATCGGGCGGCTCCGTACGCTGATGCTGACGATGCTGTTGTACGCCGCGGGCACTGCGGCCTGCGCCGCGGCTACCAATCTGTGGATGCTGGCGGCGTTTCGACTGGTGGCCAGTTTCGGCATCGGTGGCGAATGGGCAGCCGGCGCGTCGATGGTCGCTGAGGTCATGCCCGAGAAGCGGCGCGTCGAGGGCGGCGCACTGCTTTACACGGCCGCGCCGTTCGGGTTGTTTCTGGCGACGTTCGTCAACTACCAGGTGGCGGGCGTCTGGTTTGCCGACAATCCCGAACAGTCGTGGCGCTACGTGTTCCTGTTCGGGCTGGTTCCTGCCGCCGTCGCCTTCGTGGTGCGCGCGTTCGTGCACGAGCCGGAGCGCTGGCAGACCGTCAAGGCGCAGAGTCGCGCCCGCCTCGGCCAGATATTCACGCCCAAGTTGCGGCGCCGTACATTGTCCGGAACCCTCGCTGCGGTCGTCGCCCTGATCGGCTGGTGGAGTTGCAACGCCTTCATTCCCGTCGTTGCAACCGGGCTCGCCCGGGCGAGCGCCGAGCTGCAGGGACTCGACAAGAGCGCCTCGCTCAGTCTGATCGAGCACTGGAAGGTCACCGCCACCGTCGCCTTCAATCTTGGCGGGCTGGTGGGCACGCTGTTGACGATAGTCGCAGCCAAGCGGCTGGGTCGCCGGCCGATGTTCGCGTGGTATTTCGGCGCATCGGCGGCGGCGATCTTCCTCACCTTTGGCGTCGACATGCCCTCGGCGTTACGCCTGTACATGTTCTTCCTGGTCGGCGTGCCGGTGTTCGGTATCTTTGGCGCTTTTGCCTTCTACCTACCCGAGTTGTTTCCCACCCGGCTGCGCGCCACCGGCGCGAGTTTCTGCTACAACATCGGACGCGTGCTGGCCTCGGTGGGGCCATTTGTCGTAGGCGCTGCCGCCGCTCGCGGCACCGCCATGCAGACCATTTTCTACGTGGGCTTCGCGCCGCTCCTGGGCTTGCTGCTGGTGCCGTTGATCGTGGAGACACGCGGCGAGACACTGGTTGATTGACGGGGAACAAGATGGATTTCATCGACCTCAAATCGCAGTACCGCGCGCTCCGCCGCGAAATCAATACGCGCATCCAGGCCGTGCTCGATCACGGCCAGTACATTCTTGGCCCCGAAGTGCAGGAGTTCGAGCAGCGGCTTGCCGCCTACGTGAACAGCGCGCATTGCATCTCCGTCGCCAGCGGCACCGAGGCATTGCTGATTGCACTGATGGCGCTCGAGATCGGACCCGGTGATGAGGTCATCACCTCACCATTCACGTTTGTCGCCACCGCGGAAGTCATCGCGCTGGTCGGCGCCAAGCCGGTGTTCGTCGATGTCGAGCCCGACACGGGCAACATGGACGCGGCGCTGCTGGATGCCGCGATCACCACGCGCACCAAGGCCATCATGCCGGTGAGCCTGTACGGGCAGCCCGCCGACATGGACGAGATCAGCGGCATTGCCGCGCGCCGCGGCGATATCGCGGTCATCGAGGACGCGGCGCAGAGCCTGGGTGCAACCTACCAGGGACGCAAGAGCGGAGCGCTCTCGGGCGTGGGCTGCACCAGTTTCTTTCCGAGCAAGCCGCTCGGTTGCTATGGCGACGGCGGCGCGATTTTCACCGACGATGCGGCGCTGGCCCAGGCTTGCGCCGAGATTCGCGTCCACGGTCAGAGCGCGCGTTACTACCACACGCGCATTGGCGTCGGCGGGCGCATGGATACCCTGCAGTGCGCGATCCTGCTGGCCAAACTCGGGCGCTTCGACTGGGAAGTGGCGCGGCGCATCGAGCTCGGCAACAAGTACACGGCGGCGATCCGCGCCAGCGGCGCCCGCGCGCAGCCATTGACGGTGCGGCCGGGCCGCACCAGCGTGTGGGCGCAGTACACCGTGTTGGTCGATGATCGAGATGCCGTGCAGGAGGGCTTGAAAAAGGCGGGAATCCCGACCGCCGTGCATTACCCACGGCCGCTGCACCGGCAACCGGCCTACGAAAAACTGTGTGATGCCAAAGCGCTTCCGGTGAGCGAGTTGCTCGCCAGCCAGGTCATCAGCCTGCCGATGAGCGCCGACCTGAGCGAGACACAGCTCGAGCTGGTCGTAGCGGCGCTGGCGCGCGCCACCGCGTGAATGGTGGACGGTACAGGGATTGAACCTGTGACCCCTGCCGTGTGAAAGCAGTGCTCTACCGCTGAGCTAACCGTCCAGTAGCGCTTGGGGCGGGGATCTTAGGGGTCTGGCCCCTGCGAATCAATCTGAGCGGTGCATAACGCAAATTGCGCTGCCCACCTGTTATCCTGCGATGTCAAATGCAATCGGAGTGGCGTAGCGCATGTTCAGTCTGCGGAACTGCCGCATCGGGGTCGTCGGCCTGGGTTACGTTGGCCTGCCGCTGGCCGTGGAATTCGGCAAGCATTTCGATACGATTGGCTTCGACATCGACCCGGGTCGCATCAAGGCGCTGCGGGCTGGCCATGACGCCACGCTCGAGATCGACCGCCAGGAGCTGCGCGCCGCCCGGCGCCTGACTTTCACGGCGCAGCTCAAGGACCTCAAGCGCTGCAGAATTTTCATCGTCACCGTGCCGACGCCGATCGACGAATACAAGCGCCCCGATCTGACTCCATTGGAACGCGCCAGCGAGACCGTGGGTCAGGTGCTGAAAAAGGGCGACATCGTCATTTACGAATCGACGGTCTACCCGGGCTGTACCGAAGAAGTCTGCGTGCCGATACTCGAGCGCCTTTCCGGCCTGAAGTTCAATCGCGATTTCTTCGCCGGCTACAGCCCCGAGCGCATCAATCCCGGCGACAAGCAGCACCGGCTGACGACCATTCGCAAGGTCACGTCGGGGTCGACGCCCGATGCGGCGGAGTTCGTCGACAAGCTCTATGGCGCGATCATCACGGCTGGCACGCACATGGCCAGCAGCATCCGCGTGGCTGAAGCCGCCAAGGTCATCGAGAACACGCAGCGCGACGTCAATATCGCGCTGATCAACGAGCTGGCGCTGATCTTCAAGCGTCTCGGCATCGACACCGAAGAGGTGCTGCTGGCTGCCGGCACGAAGTGGAATTTTCTGCCATTCCGTCCGGGGCTGGTGGGCGGGCACTGCATTGGCGTCGATCCCTATTACCTGACGCACAAGGCGCAGGAGATCGGCTACCACCCGGAGATGATCCTGGCCGGCCGGCGCCTGAACGACAACATGGGTCTGTACGTGGCCGGCGAGGTGCTGCGCCTGATGACCGACCGCCGTATCCATATCAAGGGCTCGCGTATCCTGGTGCTGGGCCTGGCGTTCAAGGAAAACTGCCCGGACCTGCGCAACTCAAAGGTCGTCGATGTCATTGAGGAACTGCGCAAGTACGGCGCGCACATCGATGTCTACGATCCATGGGTAGAGGCGCGCGCGGCCAAGCACGAATACGGCCTGACGCCAGTGCGGACGCTGCGTCGCGGTTACTACGACGCGGCGGTGCTGGCGGTGGCACACCGCGAGTTCAAGGAGATGGGCGCGGCGGCGATCCGCCGACTGTGCCGGCGCAAGCACGTGCTCTTCGACATCAAGTACGCGTTCCCGGCCGCGGAAGTGGACGGACGGCTCTAGCCTTAAGGCCACACTGGCAAGCTGCGGAGTGTCGACGAGCTGCGACATGTCGACATGTCGAATTGAGAACATAGTCACAACTTCGGCCGCTGGCGCGACACCATGGGCGGTGTCGATTCGCTATGATCCAGTACTCGTTTCGTCCGAGTTAACCAGTAATGGTGTGCGGTATGAGCATTCGCAAGAATCTTGCGGCCTGGACCGCGGTCTTCGTGTGTGCCGCGTTGACGGCATGCGGCGGTGGTGGCGGTGGCGGTACAACGACTCCGCCTCCGCCTCCAGTGGGCAACAATATTGTTGGCTCCTGGTCCCAGGACGGCACCGTGCAGTCGAAGACCGGCGCCAGCCAGACGGTCAGCCTGGCTTTTGTAACCGACGACGGCAAACCCGCCACGAACCTGCAAGTGACGCAGGATCTCAGTGCGCTGCCGACTGGCTGGACTGCCGGCAATGCGCCCGTCAGCTGCGCGCAGGTTTCAACCGGCAACGGCTGCGTGCTGCTGCTGACTTACGCGCCGATGACAGCAACCACGGGAACCCTGTCGATCGCGATCGCCTACAGCTACAAGGACAGCGTCGGCGCCGCCCGCACCGGCACGGCGAGCATCGGCTATGCGGCGACCGCGCACAGCAACGTCAACCTGACCGTGCTGCCCATCGGCCAGATTTCGACGAAGATCAATGCTTCGCAGATCGTGACAGTGCTGTTCACCACTGACGATGGTTCAACGGCCACGAATCTGCACATCACATCCGGACTCAGCAGCCTGCCGGCAGGTTGGTCCGCTCCGGCGTCGACCTTCAGCTGCGCGACTGTCAGCGGCGGCAACGGTTGCCTGCTGAATCTGACGTACGCGCCCACGGCGGCTGGCTCCGGCACGCTGAGCCTGGGCTTCGGTTTCACCGACAACGCTGCCAATCCACAGACCGGTTCTGTCACCCTGCAATACGCGGCGGTGACCGACAACAATGTGGTCGTGACTGTTTCACCGGCCGGCCAGGTGGCGGCCAACATCGGCAATCCGAGCCGCAATGTCACCATTTCCTTCACGACCGACGATGGCAAGCCCGCCACGGTGCTGCAGATCTCGGCCGGTCTGAGCACGCTGCCTGCGGGCT
Organism: Gammaproteobacteria bacterium; assembly: GCA_003162555.1. GTDB lineage: Bacteria > Pseudomonadota > Gammaproteobacteria > Steroidobacterales > Steroidobacteraceae > FEN-1191. The sequence goes on from PMNQ01000185.1 coordinate 4,951, forward strand.
GGACCGGTCCGGCCAGCTTCAGTTGCGCATCGGTCAGCACAGGCAACGGTTGCCAGTTGAAACTGGGCTACGCACCGACCGTGGTCGGCAGCGGATCCTTGCCGCTGAGCTTCAACTACAAGAGTGGCGGTGGCGCGACCAAGACGGGTTCCATTTTAATTCCGTACGCGGCGACGGGGGACAACAACGTGGTTCCCACCGTGTCACCCTCCGGCCAGATCAACGCGCTGGCTCCTGGCGGCAGCCAAACCGTGCTCGTGACTTTCACCACGGATGACGCCAATCAGGCCAGCAACCTCACCATCACCGGCGGTCTTGCGCCCTTGCCGACCGATTGGACCGGGCCCGCCACTTTTGGCTGCGCAGGCTTTGCAACCGGAAACGGTTGCCAGCTGAGCCTGCACTTCGTCCCGCTTGTGGTGGAATCAGGCACGCTGGCGCTGAACTATTCCTACACGAGCAATGGCGGTGTCGCAAAAACCGGCTCAGTCAGCGTGCCTTACCAGTCGACGACGCACAACAATCTGGTGGCGACAGTTGCCCCGAACGGGCAGGTCACGGCGGTGCTCAGCCAGGGCATACAACCCGTGCANNGGCACCATCAGCCTTGGCTATGCGTTCACCGACAACGCCGGCGGCGCACAGACCGGCACGGTCGATGTGCCCTATGCCAGCATCCCGACCTACTTCTACGCCAACAAGCAGACCGACACGGTGCTGCGCTGCGCGGCGAGTTTTGCCGATGGATCGCTGTCCGGATGCTCGCCGGTCGCCACCGGTTTCGCGACGCCCTACGGCCTGGCCTTCAACGGCAACTTTGTGTACATCGCCGATGAAGGCAGCGGCGTAGCACCGGTGGTCGCAGGCTCAGTCAGCGTATGTCCCGTGAACCCGGACGGAACATTCGGCACATGTGTGGCCGCTGCGCCGGCGGGCACCTTTACGACACCGAACACCATGACCGCCAGCAACGGTTTCCTTTACGTCGCCGACTCGGATGGCAGCAAGAGCATCCAGGTCTGTGCGATCAAGCCGGACGGCACGTTGAACAACTGTACGGTAACTGGCGTCGACTCATTGTCCGTGCCGGTTCCTTTGGATGTGCCCGATGGCATTGCAGTAGTTAACGGCGTGGCGTACATCGTCGACTACAACGGTGGCAATCTTACGACCTGCACCGTGGCTGTGCTCGACGGCACGCTGAACAATTGCACGCAGCAAGCTATCGGCCTCACGCCGGCCGGCCTGGCGGTTTACAACGGTAACCTCTACGTCGGTACCGGTGACGCGACAGACGCGATCAAGCTCTGTCCGATTGCGCCCGACGGCAGCATCACCACGCCCTGTGCCGGCACTGGCAACAGCACGGCATTCTCCCAACCCGTGGGCTTTGGCTTCGTCAATGGCTACGCCTACGTCAGCGGTTACGGTGGCGCCAGCGGAAATCAGGGCGGCATTGCCTACTGCCCGCTCAACGCCGTTGACGGCAGTTTTGACACCTGCAAGCGCAGCACCGACAAGGCAATCAAGAACATCAACTTCTTCGGCATGTCTTCGCATTGATGCGCTGACCGGTCGATTGCAGGTTGGCACTGCCGCGGCGGCCCGCTACCATGCGGGCCCGTCGCCGATACCGGCGGCAGCACCTAAAGAGTCCGGCAGCTTCATGCAGATCGTGACGCGTTTTGCCCCGAGCCCCACGGGGCTCCTGCACATCGGTGGCGTGCGCACGGCACTGTTTTCATGGCTGTACGCGCGGCATCTCGGCGGCAAGTTCATCCTCAGGGTCGAGGATACCGATCGCGAGCGCTCGACCGACGAGGCCGTGCAGGTGATTCTCGATGGCATGGCCTGGCTGGGCCTCGAGGCCGATGAAGGTCCTTACTACCAGACCCGACGCTATGACCGCTATCGCGCGGTTCTCGATGGCATGCTGGCATCTGGCAGCGCCTATCGCTGTTACTGCACCAGGGACGAGCTGGAAGCCATGCGTGCGGCGCAGATTGCCGCCAAGCAGAAGCCACGCTACGACGGGCGCTGTCGCGATCGCCTTGAGCCGCGAGCGGGCGTCGAACCGGTCATTCGATTCAGGAATCCGCTGCA
>PMNQ01000178.1 GCA_003162555.1 Gammaproteobacteria bacterium
CTACGCCAGATACATGCTGCGTGGCACGCTCTGCCTGCCACTTTTCCGTATAGCTGTCGACGTGACCCGCCAACGTTACGGTTCCGTCCTTGACCTCGACGCCGATCTGGGCGGCATTCACCGCGGAGTCCCAGGTGAGTTCCGCAATGATGTCCTGTTTCAGCTGTGCATCCGTTTTCATGGTCATCGTCTCCGTGTGTATGAATCAAAGGGTGCTGATCGTAGGGCGGACCCTGCTGCGAGTCTGTGCGTTAGCCAACCCGGGACATTGAGTTGCAGGCGCGGTCGGGCGTGCCATGGCAGCACCCTGTGTAGCCCAACGTACAGACCGGCGCGGTCGCCGTTCTTAGGCTGATCCTTAAGAGGTCAAGATGGCTGATTTCAATATTGCCGTGGTTGTGGGCAGTCTCCGCCGGGACTCCATGAACAGAAGGCTTGCGTTTGCCATCGCGAAGCTGGCCCCGCCGCGTTTCTCGTTTGCGCACGCCAGCATTGGCGACCTGCCGCTTTACAACCAGGACGACGACGCAACGCCAGCCGAATCGGTCAAGCGCCTGAAGGCAACCGTCGGCGCGTCGCGGGGACTCCTGTTCGTGACTGCCGAATACAACCGCTCGATGCCAGGGGTGCTGAAGAACGCCATCGATCACGCCTCACGCCCCTATGGGCACAGTGCGTGGGCCGGTAAGCCGGCCGGCATATTGGGAGTGTCGGTGGGCGCCAGCGGAACCTGCATGGCCCAGCAGCATTTGCGCAATACGCTTGCCTACCTCGACGTGCCGACGCTCGGGCAACCCGAGGCGTTCATTCAATTCAAGGACGGGTTGTTCGATGAGTCCGGCGAAATTGCGGGCGGCAGCAGGAAATTCCTGCAGGCGTGGATGGATCGATACGTAGCCTGGATAGAAAAGCACGCCGGGTAGTCAATCATGCCCTACGGTACCTTGATGGTGTATATGGGGCTCGGTCGCTCCAACAATGAGCTGCTGCGAGTCGCAGGAGATCTTGCGATCCGGTGCCGGGCAGGCGTCATAGGCGTGGCTGCCCGGGAGCCTGCCAGGGTTGGCGCTGGCGAAGGGTTCGTGTTCTGGAACATTTTCAGCATTGCTCCCGATGCGCTCTGCAGCGAGATCGAAAATGCCGAAGCGGAATTCCGCACGGCCCTGCAACGTCGTGTCGCGGATCTGGAATGGCGTTCGGCTGCGATGTGTGCGTCCATCGCTGACTACCTCGCGCATGAAGCGCGCAGTGCCGACGTATTGATCATTGATATCGCCGCCGACGTGTTCAACTCCAGCCGCCGCGTGAATGCCTGCGATTTCGTCATGCAGTTGGGGAGGCCGGTGATCATCGTGCCGGCCACGGAAGCAATGGCAACATTCGACACGGCTCCGCGGAAAACATCCCCTCAGGTGATCGGCTGGGTCGGCTGATGGTGGCCTGCCCGCCTGGATGGAGAGTGTCCTGTACGCAATGGTCCTGAAGAATTTGAAGAGTCCACTTCAATGGACCGAGCTTCCGGATCGCAGACCGGGGGTCGATCAGGTTCGCGTCAAGGTGGCGGCTTGCGGCGTTTGCCGCACCGACCTGCACGTGGTGGATGGTGAACTCGCCCACCCGCAGCTGCCCATCATCCCGGGTCACGAGATTGTCGGACGCATCGATGCGATCGGCAGCAACGTAAATGGTCTGCAGATTGGCGAACGGGTGGGCATTCCATGGCTCGGCCACACTTGCGGCGACTGTCCGTATTGCGCAGGATTGCGCGAGAACCTGTGCGACCACCCATTGTTTACCGGATACACGCTCGATGGCGGATTCGCGACCGCCGCCGTGGCCGATGCTCGCTTCGCCTTCCCGCTTGGGGAAGTGGGCACTGACGAGTCGCTCGCCCCTTTGTTGTGCGCGGGGCTGATCGGCTGGCGTTCCCTGCGCATTGCCGGTGACGGCAAGCACCTGGGCCTATATGGATTCGGCGCCGCAGCTCACATCCTTGCGCAGGTGGCACGCTGGCAGGGGCGCTCGGTCTATGCGTTCACGCGGCCCGGAGATCTGGCAACTCAGGATTTTGCGCGCAGCCTGGGCGCAGTTTGGGCGGGCGGCTCCGATCAGGCGCCACCGGAACAGCTCGATGCTGCGATCATATTCGCGGCGGTGGGTGAGCTCGTGCCGACGGCTTTGAAGGCGGTCCGCAAAGGCGGCCGGGTGGTATGCGCTGGCATCCACATGAGCGGCATTCCCGCGTTTTCCTACGACCTGCTGTGGGAGGAGCGGCAGTTGCTGTCAGTGGCCAATCTCACGCGCCAGGACGGCCTGGAGTTCCTGCGTCTGGCGCCGCAGATTGGCATCGTCACACATACCTCTCGCTACCCCTTGCAAGAGGCCAATCAGGCTCTGACGGACCTGCGAGGGGGACGATTCCAGGGAGCGGCAGTCCTCCTGCCATAAGGGCTGCCGACGCGCAGCATTCAGGAAAAATCTGCAGCGACTCGAAAATACGCCTTGACCTTCGCGACAACCTGGCGATCGGTCATCTTGTCTTCGGTCTCGACGGCTGCAATCCGTCCGGCCTGGTTATGCTTCATCAGCCTGGAATGCAGTTCGCTCTTCGCCTCTCCAGGTCCAAAGACCAGCAGCTTGCCGTATCCGGCTAGCGCCGCTATGACAGCGTCGTAGTATGAGTTGAGTTCGCCCGTCAAGGCCCGTTGACGTCGGTCATCGGCTGGTACCTGCCGCGCTTCGTACGCGCCTTTCATCGGCGAGTCGCCGCCACGCTCCGGATGTTTCTCGACATTGGAGAGGATGATTCGGGTGGTCTCTCCCTTTGCCGTCAGACCGACAATCTGCGCCTTGCGATGGTCGATCCAGACGCCGGCGTTCCTGGTCGCCGGAATCGGTAAGGTCTTCGTCATTCCTCTGGAACTCCTATGACTGACTGACTGACGCGCGGCTGACCGGACTCTCGCTAACGCTTTGCAGGCGTGTGGTTCCAGTGCCGGGCATTTTCAGCGAACTGCGCACGACGGGCGAATACGCCACCCTTGGATTTCTCCGCGGCCAGGTCCGCCTCGGTCAGCCTGGTTCCCGGCGCCTTGCCAAGGTCCCGGTGCAGTTGACCCTTCTTCAGGTGCAGCGTCATGGGTGTTCGCGGCTTGGTCATGCGCGATACCTGTAGTCAAAGTCCGTGCGCGCATGCCCGCCTGGTTCCAGGCGATCGGCTACCTTGGGGTCCAAGATCGGGTAGTCCGTATAGCCAGCTGCCCCGCCTCCGTACAACGTGTCGATGTTGACAGCTGCCAATGGCGCATTCAGGCGGAGCCTGTTGACCAGATCCGGGTTACTGATGAAGGGTCGGCCGAAGGCGACCATGTCGGCCGTGCCGGTGGCCATGGCATCAATGGCCATTGCGCGCGTGTAGCCATTGTTGACGATCCAGGCGCCGTGCTCATTGCCAGACTTGAAGTGGCGGCGGAGCGCCGCATAGTCAAATGGCGCCACATCGCGCGCGCCGCCGGTGGCGCCTTCAATGATGTGAATGTAGGCCAGCTGCAGAGGCGCCAGCCGCTCAATCAGCAGGTTGAACAGGCCCTGCGCATCGCTGTCCTGTCCCGCGTCGTTGACCGGGGTCACGGGCGACAGGCGCAGTGCCGTGCGCCCGGGCCCGATTTCCGCGGCAATCGCGGTCATCACTTCGACGGCCAGCCGAATCCGGTTCTCCTGCGAACCACCGTAGGCATCGGTGCGATCATTGATACTGTCGCGCAGGAATTGCTCGAGCAG
>PMNQ01000138.1:0-10099 GCA_003162555.1 Gammaproteobacteria bacterium
CAGCAGCGCGTGGCGGTGGCGCGTGCGCTGGCGCACGAGCCGGCCGTATTGCTGCTCGATGAGCCCTTCGGCGCCCTCGACGCCAAGATCCGCGTGGAGTTGCGTGACACCGTGCGCGCGGTGCAGCGGCGCCTGGGGATGACGACCATTCTTGTGACGCACGACCAGGAGGAAGCCTTCTCATTGGCCGACCGGATCGGCGTCATGCAGATGGGACGGCTCCTTGAGACCGGAAGTCCGGAGAGCCTGTACCGGTTTCCGGCCACGCGCTTTGTGGCGCGATTCCTCGGCGCCGCCAACCTGTTCCTGGGCCGCATCTCACCCGATGGCTTGCAACTGGGTTCGGCCCTGCTGGCGCCTGATTCGGCCGCAATGCCGGCCGCGCCCGGCACGGAAGCGGTCTTCGTCGTCAGGCCCGAGGACGTCGAACTTGGAGCCACGGACGGCGCCGCTCCGCAGCAGCAGTTTGCACACGGCACGGTGCGCTCGCTCACCTTTGCCGGCCACCAGCAGCACGTCAACATCGAGCTCGATCCGCACAGCAAGGTACACCCCGCCATCGGGGACGGCCGCGGCGAAAGCGACAGCGACGGCGTCGGCGTTTCTGTCGATGCGCTGCGATCGGCGGCGGAACAGGATGCCGCGCCGCTCGCCGTCGGCGCGCACGTCAACCTCGGCGTGCGCCGGCTGCACGCATTGCCCACGCCGATCTCCAGCTTCCGCGTGATCGCCTCGACCGCCGCGCAGGCAGAGGCGCTCGAAGCCAACCCACTGCTCGCGCAGCTGGTGCGCAGTATGCAGGCACGCGTCATCCGCCGCGTCGGCGGCGAGTCGACGCCTGAGCGGCTTGACGCCGGCATTTGCGTGCTGCCACTCACCCCGGGTACAGCCGATGCCGTAAAGTCAGCCATAGCGTTGGGCGCGCGCCGTATCCTGTGCCTGCCGATGCACGGGGCCCTGCCCGCGCGCATGCTGGTGCACGCGCGCGATCCGCAGCAGCGTGGACCGCTGCTCGCGCTCGTCTCCAGCGTCATGCGCCACCTCCCGGTAGAGGCGATTGCGGTGACCCTGCAGCGATCGGACGCGAGCCGCACCGAGGTCGTGGAGACACAGCGCACGATGCTCGATACCAGTGCCGACCTGCGCGGCGCACATGGACTCGACCTGCGCGGCGAACGTTTCGTCGGCGACCTGCCCGCGTGGCTCGCGCGGGTGTGCGCGCAGCCAGAGCCCGCGCTGGTGGTGCTGGGCCTCAAGTCGTCGCAACCGGAACTCGATGCCGCGTTGCGCGGCGAGCTGGCCGTGCTTTTCGGCAAGCATTCGTACGCGCCGGTGTTGTTCGCCGTCGATACGCAGCCATGAGCCTGACCGACAAGCTGCGTCTTTCCGGACCTCCGCGGCGCCACCAGATACTGCCCGGCTTCGGCCTGACCATGGGGTACACGGTCACGTATCTCGGCCTGATCGTATTGATTCCGCTGGCGGCGGCCTTCCTCAGCGCCGCACATCTCCCGCTCGCAGAATGGTTCCGGGTGTTGATGACGCCGCGCGTACTGGCCGCCTTCCGCCTCAGCATCCTCGCCAGCCTCGCGGCCGCACTGATCAACGCTGTCTTCGGCCTGCTGATCGCCTGGGTGCTCACGCGCTACGACTTTCCGGGACGGCGCCTGCTCGATGCGCTCGTCGATCTGCCGTTTGCGCTGCCAACGGCGGTCGCGGGCATCGCCCTGACCACGCTGTATGCACCCAACGGCTGGCTCGGCCAGATTCTCGCGCCGCTCGGCATACACGTCGCATTCACGCCGCTCGGCGTGGTTATCGCGCTCACCTTCATCGGATTGCCATTTGTGGTGCGCACCGTGCAACCGGTACTGGCTGACCTGGATCAGGACCTGGAGCGCGCCGCCGAGACGCTGGGTGCGCGGCCGACACGGGTATTCCGCCGCGTGATTTTCCCGGTGCTGCTGCCCGCGCTCATTACCGGCAGCGCACTCGCGTTCTCACGCGCCCTGGGCGAATACGGATCGGTGATCTTCATCGCCGGAAACATTCCGCTGGTATCGGAGATCGTGCCGCTGGTCATCATGACCAAGCTCGAGCAGTTTCAGTACGTGGAGGCCGCGGTCATTGCAGTGACCATGCTGCTGCTGTCGTTTGCGATGATGTTCGTCGTCAATGCCGCGCAGCTCGCACTGCAGCGCCGCCATCTGGGCAAGCGATGAAACGGCGCGAGGATTATCCGGGCAGCTCGGGCAGCGCGCGCATGGCCGGGCGATTCCTGTTGATCAGCGTTGCGGTGCTGTACATGGCACTGTTCCTGCTGCTGCCGCTGATCACCGTGTTCGTGCAGGCCTTTGCCAAGGGCGTCGGCGCCTATCTGCATGCGCTTGCCGATGCCGATGCACTGTCGGCCATGCGCCTGACGCTGACGGTCGCCGCGATTTCCGTGCCGTTGAACACCGTGTTCGGCACNNCTGGTGTTCGGCGCGCGCGGCTGGCTTGGCGACTGGCTGGGTGCACACAACTACCACGTCATCTTCGCCGTGCCCGGCATGGTGCTGGCCACGACCTTCATCACCTTTCCATTCATCGCCCGCGAACTGATTCCGCTCATGCAGGCGCAGGGGCGCGACGACGAAGAAGCGGCGCTGTCATTGGGCGCCGGCGGCTGGCGGATTTTCCGCGTCGTCACGCTGCCCAATGTGCGCTGGGGCATGCTGTACGGCATCCTGCTGTGCAATGCCCGCGCCATGGGTGAGTTTGGCGCCGTGTCGGTGGTTTCCGGCCACATCCGCGGTGAAACCAATACGCTGCCTCTGCACGTCGAGATCTTGTACAACGAATACAATTTCGTCGGCGCCTTCGCCACCGCCTCGGTGCTCGCCATGCTGGCGCTCGTCACACTCGGCCTCAAGGTGCTGCTCGAACGCCGCCATCCGGAGTTGCGCGCCGGACAGCCCGGCGATGGTGCGCCCCGGCTGCGGCCACCGATTGCAAAGTGAACGACGCACCCGGCAATCCGCAAAAGCATCCGCTGGCGAGCTGGCTGAGCGCTGTAAGCCTGCTGACGACCTTCGCCGCGCTGGCGGTCATGGCGCTTGCCTCGACCATCGTGATCAACCGGCTGGCGCAGCGCCAGGCACTGGCGCGCAGCGAGCTCGCCGTCAGCTCCGCGCGCGAGTACCTGCGGCGCCTCGGCGAAGGCAACCTGACCGCGGCGCGGAGCCTGGCGAAAACTCCCGCGCTTTCCGCATTGCTGCGCGCGCTCGATGCGCCCAGCCTTGAACTCTTTCTGCAGGACTATTGCGCCGCCCTGCGTGCGAGCACCTGCATCCTCAGCAACGCGCAGGGCCCGATCGCGGCAGCGGGCGACTCTGTAGCCTGGCCGGAACTGGCCATCGCGCGCGCCAACCAGGGCGAGCGCTTTGCTCTCGGCCCGCGTGGCGGCGGCCCGGTACTGCTGGGCGCGGCCGCCGCGGTTCCCGGTCGACCGGACATCGCCGCCATAGTCATGCAGTCGCTGGATGGCGAACTGCTGCGCGAAGCGGGCCGCCAAAGCGGCGCCGCAATCAGCGTTCTGAACCTGAGCAGCTACCGGGCGCCTGATGCCGAGCCACTCACACCGTTGCACGCCGCGGCCCTCGGCAACCGCGATCATGCCGCGATGCGCATCGCAGCCATTGACCGTTACGCGGCCAGCGCCGTGCTGTCTGATTCCACCGGCACGCCGATCGCACTGCTCGACGCGCAGATTCCCGCCGCTGACTTCGACCACCCGGCTGCGATTTACCGGCATGTGGTCATCGTGGTCGGTCTGCTGGTTGCGGCGCTCGCGGCAGTCGCCGGGCTCCTGACCGGGCGTTGGCTCGCCGCCCCCGTGGTGCGGCTCGCGGCCATGGCGCGGCGCATCGGCCAGGGCGATTTCACACCAGCCATACCCACCGTCGTGCCGCGCGAACTCGATTCGCTCGCCCATGCGATGGACGAGATGCGCCAGAACCTGATCGAGCTGACGACGACGTTGCGCCGGCGCGAGGCCGAAGCGCGCGCCGTGCTCTCGGGAGTCGTTGAGGGTGTGTTCGTCACCGATGCACAACGCCTCGTGGTCTATGCCAACCCGCAGTTCATGCGTTCGGCGCCTGGCGCCGCCGGCGGCGTGCTGGGCCGCTTCTGCGGCGACCTGCTGCACCCGCACCTCGCGCTTTCCGATCGACCCTGCGAGCGCAACTGCCCGATTCTCGCCGCGCGTCGAGCGGCTACGGCGCGCGGCGCCGAATCGCTGCGCCTCGCCGATGGCTCGATACGCTCGGTGATCGTAGTCAGCGCCGCACCTTCCGAAGGACGCCAGGTGCAATTGTTGCGTGATGAGACCGACCTCGAAGCGGCGCGGCGGGCGCGTGACAGCGTGCTGGGCAACATCTCGCACGAATTCCGCACGCCGCTCGCGGCGCAACTCGCCTCCGTCGAGATGTTGCGCGATGGGCAGGACACGCTTTCACCGCCTGAGCAACGCGAGCTGCTGACCAACATCGAGCGCGGCGTGCTGCGGCTGATGCGGCTGATCGACAATCTGCTGGAGAGCGTACGTATCGAGTCCGGCCAGCTTTCGGTGCGGCGGCAACCCGTCGCCCTCGAAGCGACCGTTAACGAAGCCGTCGAACTGCTGCGCCCGCTGCTGACGCAGGCATCGCTCCGCATCAGCGTGGATCTCGGGGCACTGCGCGGCCGATTGCTCCTGGGCGATGCGCAGCGGCTCCAGCAGGTGTTCGTCAATCTGCTATCGAACGCAGTGAAATATGCGCCGCCGGCCAGCGACATCGCGATCGGCGCGCAAGTGCGCGACGATACCGTCGATATCTGGGTAGAGGATGGTGGTCCTGGGCCCCCGCCTGGAGATCCGCAGGCGCTATTCGAGCGTTTCCGCCGCGGCGACAACGTCGAACCCGATACGCCTGGCCTCGGCCTCGGCCTGTGGATCGTGCGCTCGATCATCGAACGGCATGCGGGCTCGGTGCGCGTCGAGCGAACGAGCGCAGCGCGCACGCGGTTCATCATCGCACTGCCATTGGAGGGCGCACGTGAAAATACTGGTCGTTGACGACGACCCGGACCTGCGCAGCGTGACCGCCTTCGCGCTGCAGCAGGCTGGCATGCTGGTCGTGCAAGCCGACGCCACCGCATCGGGACTGGCGGCGTTCCGCAATGCGGCCCCGGACCTTGCCATACTCGACATCAACCTGCCCGGCGGTTCGGGGTTCGATCTGTGCGAGGCGCTGCGTCGCGAGTCGGCGCTGCCGATCCTGATGCTGACCGTGCGCAACGAGGAAGCCGATCTGGTGCGGGCTCTCGAACTGGGCGCCGACGATTATCTGACCAAACCCTACAGCCCGCGCACGCTGGTGGCGCGCGTCAAGGCCCTGCTGCGGCGCGCCGGCACCGCCGCACCGCAAATCATTGCAGCCGGATCGATCCGGATCGACCCATCGACGCTGGAGCTGCATGTGGGCACGACCACGCATCGCGTCACGCCACTCGAGTCCCGTCTGCTGCAGCTGCTGATTGGGGAAGCTGGGCGGCCAGTCAGTGCCGAACGCCTGCTTTCCCAGGTGTGGGGTCATCGTGGTGGCGGCGATCGGCAGTTGCTCAAGCAACTCGTGCATCGCCTGCGCCTGAAGGTTGGCAATTCCCCCGGCGCGGGCGACTGGCTCGAAACAGTGGCCAACATCGGCTATCGCGTGCGTGTGCAGCCTTGATCGGCTGGGACGGAGGCACCCATGCAACAGCTCGCCGTATTCCTGACCCTGGTTGTGGCCGCACTGCACCTTTGCTTCCTGGTGCTCGAGATGTTCCTGTGGGACAGGCCCGCCGGCCGGCGTATTTTCCGGACCACACCCGAATACGCGGCTGCATCGAAAACGCTGGCGGCAAACCAGGGTCTTTACAACGGGTTTCTTGCCGCTGGGCTCATATGGAGTCTCGCGCTCGGCAATGCCGGAACCGGGGCCAGGATCTTCTTCCTGGCCTGCATCGTTGTGGCTGGCGNNGTACGCTTCAATACAAACAGGGGCACGGCGGTAAACCAGAACCCCGGTGGTGCGTTTGAACATCCAGGGTCGCCCGAATCCCCACCGCCTGGCAGCGTATCATCCGCAAGGCAGTGGCACAGTGAGCTCATATAATGAATGACAGTCCCGATTCCTCGCTGCCAGCCTGGCGGCGCATGCTCTCGCGTCGCGCCATCGTCATCATCACGATGGTGGTTTTGGTCATCATTGTGATCGCCCTGATCATCCGCCACGGCCGCCAGCTTGAGGCCGCAGCCCAGGGCGGACGCGGCGGCCCCATGGCCGTGGCCGTGGCTACCGCCGCGACCGGCGACATCGACATCCGGCTGCCGGCTCTCGGCACCGTCACGCCACTGGCCACCGTCACGGTCAAGACCCAGATCAGCGGGCAACTCCAGCAGATCGCGTTCAAGGAGGGGCAGCTCGTCAAGCGCGGCGACTTCCTCGCGCAGATTGATCCGCGACCGTACCAGGCCGCACTCGAGCAGGCGCAGGGCAACCTGCGGCGCGACCAGGCGCTGCTCGCCAATGCGCGCGTCGATGTGAAGCGCTACCAGGATCTGGGAGCCGAAGGCTCCGTCGCCGAGCAGCAGGTGGCCACGCAAAAATCGCTGGTGCAGCAGCTCGAGGGGACGGTGGCGACTGACCAGGCGCAGGTGAGCAACGCACAGCTCAACCTGCAGTACACGCATATCGTTGCGCCTGTCGCTGGCCGCGTGGGCCTGCGGCAAGTGGACCAGGGCAACTTCGTGACGCAGGGCGATGCCAACGGCATCGTGGTCGTCACGCAACTGCAGCCCGTGTCAGTGATCTTTCCGATGCCGGAGGACAAGCTACCGGCCGTTCAGAAACGCTTACATGACGGCGCCGTGCTGGCGGTCGAGGCCTACGACAAGGCAAACACCACCAAGCTGGCGGACGGCACGCTGCAGAGCGTGGACAACGTCATCGATCCGGCCACCGGCACGATCAAGATGCGCGCGCTCTTCGACAACCAGGATGGCGCGTTGTTTGCCAATCAGTTCGTCAATATCCAGCTGCTGCAGGATGTGCTGAAGGACCAGATCATCATTCCCATCGCGGCCGTGCAGCACGGCGCGCCAGGCGGCGTCAATAGCACCTTCGTGTACCTGGTCGGCGCTGACAGCACCGTCGCCGTACATCCGATCGTGCTCGGCGCGGCGGACGGCGAGCGCGTGGCCGTCGCCTCGGGTCTCAAAGTCGGCGACGTCGTCGTGACCGAGGGCGGCGATCGATTGCGCGATGGCGCCACCGTGATGTTGCCGCAGGCCGCGACCGGCGCGGCCGCAGGCGCGGGTGCGCAACCGCCGGGCGCGGGCAACGGCAAACATCGCCGCGGCATGGGCAACCACAAATGGGGTGGCAAGCCGCCGGCGAACGGCGCTCCGGCCTCATGATCAACGGCGCACCGGCGAGCGCTCACTGACCACTTCGATGAATCCCTCCCGCATTTTCATCCTGCGACCGGTGGCGACCGCGCTGCTGATGATTGCGATCCTGCTGGTCGGCGTGGTTGCCTATCTGCAATTGCCGCTCTCGGCGCTGCCGGAAGTCGCCTACCCGACTATTCAGGTGCAGACGTTTTATCCCGGCGCCAGTCCGGAGGTGATCACCTCCGCGATCACCGCGCCGCTGGAAAAGCAGTTCGGGCAGATGCCCGGCCTCAACCAGATGTCCTCGACCAGTTCGGCCGGCGCTTCGGTGATCACGCTGCAGTTTGATCTCAGTCTCGCCATCGACATCGCCGAGCAGCAGGTGCAGGCCGCGATCAGCGCCGCGCAGAGCCTGGTGCCGCAGGACCTGCCGGCGCCGCCGATCTACGCGAAGGTCAATCCCGCGGACGCGCCGGTGCTCACGCTCGGCCTGACCTCGAAGGTCATGCCACTGACCGAGGTGCAGGATCTCGCCGACACGCGCATCGCGCAGAAGATCTCGCAGCTGCGCGGCGTCGGCGTGGTGAGCATCAGCGGCGGCCAACGCCCTGCGGTGCGCGTGCTGGTCAATCCGCAGGCGCTGGCCGCTTACGGACTCAACCTGGATGACCTTCGCACCACGATTTCCGTCGCCAACCAGAACGGACCCAAGGGCACCTTCGATGGCCCGACGCGCGCCTACACCATCAACGCCAACGATCAGCTCAAGAGCGCCGCGGAATATGGCCAGATCGTTGTCGCCTACCGCAACGCCGCCGCGGTGCGATTGAGCGATGTGGCAACGCTGGTTGCCGGCGCCGAGAACACCAAGCTCGGCGGCTGGATGAACACCACGCCGGCGCTCATCATCAATGTGCAGCGCCAGCCGAATGCGAACGTCGTCGATGTGGTCGACAGCATCAAGAAGCTGCTGCCGAGCCTGCAGGCGACGCTCCCTGCCGGCGTGGAGCTTGCGGTACTGACCGACCGCACCACCACGATCCGCGCCTCGATCCACGATGTGCAGTTCGAACTGACGCTCGCCGTGGCGCTGGTGGTGCTGGTGATTTTCCTGTTCCTGCGTAACGTGCCGGCCACGGTGATCCCGGCGCTGTCGGTGCCGCTCTCGCTGATCGGTACTTTCGCGGTAATGTACCTGGCGCACTTCAGCCTCAACAACCTGTCGCNNATGATCGAGAACATCGCGCGCTTCCTCGAACAGGGCGACAAGCCGCTGGACGCGGCGCTCAAGGGATCAAAGCAGATCGGCTTCACGATCATCTCGCTGACCGTGTCGCTGGTCGCCGTGCTGATCCCGTTGCTGTTCATGCAGGACGTGGTCGGCCGCCTGTTTCGCGAATTCGCGGCTACGCTGGCCGTGACCATCCTGATCTCCGCCGTGGTCTCGCTCACGCTGGTGCCCATGATGTGCGCGCGGCTGTTGCGGCCGCATCCGGTGGGCGCGGAGGGCGCGGAGGCCACGCACACCGCCGACACATCGAAATGGTATTCGCGCCTGGTCGAATGGTACGGACGGCGCCTGACCTGGGTGCTCGATCACCAGAGCCTGACACTGGGCGTTGCCGTCGGCACACTGGTACTGACGGCTCTTCTTTATGTGGTGATTCCGAAGGGCTTCTTCCCCACGCAGGATACTGGCGTGCTGCAAGGCGTTTCGGAGGCCACGCAGTCGGTGTCCTACGCCGCCATGGCCGATCGCCAGCAGGCGCTGGGGGCGGCAATCCTCAAGGATCCCGACGTCGCCAGCCTGTCCTCGTTCATCGGCGTCGATGGCAGCAACGTCACGCTCAACAGTGGACGCTTCCTGATCAATCTGAAACCACGGAGCGATCGCTCGAGCACGGCCGCGACGATCGCGCGCCGCATCCAGAACGAGACCAACGCCGTGCCGGGCGTCACGCTGTACCTGCAGCCCGTGCAGGATCTGACGCTGGATGCCACCATCAGCCGCACGCAATACCAGTTCACGCTGCAGGCCTCCGACACGACGCTCCTGTCAATCTGGACACCACGGCTCGTCTCGGAACTGCGCAGTAGGCCTGAATTCTCCGACGTGACCAGCAACCAGGAAGACAACGGCCTGGCCGCATCCGTGACTATCGATCGCGACAGCGCGGCGCGCTTTGGCATCAGCGTCGGCACCGTCGACAACGCGCTCTACGACGCTTTCGGGCAGCGGATCGTCTCGACCATCTTCACGCAGGCGAACCAGTATCGCGTGATCATCGAGGCCGACCCTGCGCTGCAGGGCTCGCTGCAATCGCTCGCCTCGATCTACGTGCCATCCGCCGGCGGCGGCCAGGTGCCGCTCACCGCGATCGCATCGGTGCAGGAAGAAACGCGCCCGCTGCTGATCAATCACCAGGCGCAGTTTCCGGCCAGCACCGTATCCTTCAATCTTGCTCCGGGCGTGTCGCTCGGCGCCGGTGTCGATGCCGTCGAGAAGACCGAGACGGCGCTCGGCCTGCCTGCCAGCATCAGCACCACATTCCAGGGCGCGGCGCTCGCTTTTCGCAGCAACCTGGGCAACGAGCTCTGGCTCCTGTTGGCGGCGGTGGTCGTGATGTACATCGTGCTCGG
>PMNQ01000138.1:10148-10285 GCA_003162555.1 Gammaproteobacteria bacterium
TCCTGATGACCACGGTGGCGGCGATGTTCGGCGCCGTGCCCCTGATGCTCGGCACCGGCACCGGCTCGGAGCTGCGCAATCCGCTCGGCGTGAGCATCGTGGGCGGCCTGGCCGTGAGCCAGGTGCTGACGCTGTTC
>PMNQ01000263.1 GCA_003162555.1 Gammaproteobacteria bacterium
ATCCGGATCTAGGCCACGCAGGCGCGCGAGCGCGGCCAGCAGCGGGTAGGTACTCGCGGCCAGCAGGATCGGCGCCAGCGCGGCGGGCGCCGCCAGCGTCGGCAGTGCGATGGCGCCAGCGGCGGATGCGCCCGCGATCAGGACGTCGACACCACGTGCGGCCAGCTCGGCCGCCAGCGCCTCGAGTCCGGGACGCGTGGCATCGTCCTGAGCCAGGATCAGCGCCGGGAATCCCGGGCCCAGCAGCGCCAGCGGACCGTGCCGCACTTCAGCGCCGCTGTAGGCTTCGGCGTGCAGTGCACAGGTTTCCTTGCACTTGAGCGCCGCCTCCTGCGCAGCGCTCAGGCCAAGGCCGCGCCCGATCATGTACAGGTGCCCGGCTTCGCCCAACACCGGCAGGGCCGCGCGCCAGTCGAGCTGCCCGGCCTTTTCGAGCTCTGCGGGGAGCGCATGCAGGGCTGCCAGCAGCTCCGCATCGCCGGTCCATGCCGCGGTCAGGTGGGCCACGGCCGTAAGCGAGGCGAGATAGGACTTGGTCGCCGCGACGCTCCGTTCCGCGCCCGCCAGCAGCGGCACGGCGAAGTCAGCGGCCGCGCACAGCGGCGCATCCGGCGCATTGCACAGCGCAATCACCGTCGCACCGCTCCGGCGCGCCGCGTCCACCGTGGCCAGCAGGTCGGGGCTCTTCCCCGACTGCGAGATGGCCAGGAACAGGCAGCCGCGCAGATCCTGTTCGACGCCGTAGACCGAGCTGACCGAGGGCGCCGCGGACGCCGTCAGCACGCGGGCGCGCGTTTCGATCAGGTACTTGGCGTAAGTCGCGGCGTGATCCGAACTGCCTCGTGCGCAGGTGATGACCGCGCGCGGCGGGTGCGCGCGCAGGCGGGCGCCCAGATCTGCCATCGTTCCGGCGTTCGCGCGCAGCTGGCGCGCCACGACGGCGGGTGCTTCCGCGGCCTCGGCTTCCATCAGACTCACGTTCAGGTGCTCAGCTCAGCCACGAAATCGTAGACATCGCCGCGGTAGTACGACTGCGAGAATTCGATGGCGCGGCCATCACGGAGCGAACCCAGCCGTTCGACCAGCAAGCCGGCCGCTCCTTCCGCGGACTTGAGCAGTTCCGCCTGCTCGGCATTCAGCAGCACCGCGCGCAACCGCTGCAGCGCCTTTGCCGGGCGCTGGTTGTTGCGCTCGAGCGCTTCGTACAGCGAATCGTGCACCGCGTCGAGCGAGGGGAGCGCGGCGGCCACCACGGTGGCGAACTCGATCGCCATCGGCGCATCGTCGGCATAACGCAGGCGGTGAAAACGATAGACCGGCGTGCCGGGACTCAGGCGCAGGGCCAGTGCTTCTTCCGGCGTCACCGTGCCCGAGGACTTCTTCAGCCACACGCTGCGCGGCGTGCGGCCGCGCGCGCGCATATCCTCGGAGAACGATGTCAGCATCGCGAAGTTCTTCTCGACGCGCGCCGAAACAAAGTTGCCCGAGCCCTGGCGGCGGATCAGCAGGCCGTCGGCAACCAGCCCGTCGAGCGCCTTGCGCACGGTGATCCTCGAGACTTTGAAATCCGTGGCCATGTCCCGTTCGGCCGGCAAGGCGTCGTCGGGGGAGAGCACGCGATTGTCGATGGCGGTCTTGAGGGCGCGCTGCAGTTGCAGGTATAAGGGGAGGCTTCCGCGCTCGTCGAGCGGGCCTACGGTCTTGGCTAGCGAAGTCATTGGCCGCGGTGCCCTTGGGTTGCAGGAACGAAGGCAACCATTTAATACCAAAACGATACCAGTTACAAGCGCGGTTGCCTTAACAGTCTGCGTGAATGCGCAAGCGCAGACAGCCATATGGCGCGTGACGGCGCGGGCAGTGCGGCTGGCCCATTGCGGCTCCGTGCTATTGGTATTATCTTGGCTCTGTATGGTCTTTAAGGTGGGGACGGATGCTGGCGCAGCGGCAGGCAAGGGCGCGTAGAGAGGGAATTGGCGCGGGATTGCTCGCCGCCATGTTGCTGTGCGCGTTGTTGCCCAGCCACACGATCGGTGCAACGGCGCGTGCCTCGCCGCTCCGCTTGCGCTGGCAGCCCGCGCCGGTGTCAGCCGCTCCAGTCGTTCCCGCCGGCGGCGCGCGCGCGCAATTCACGCTCACCAATACCGGAACTGAGCCGCTCCCCGCGCGCGGCTGGTCGCTGTACTTCGATTGCGAGGAGGGCGTGGCGACCGGCGTTGCAGCCGGCGGCTTCGTGTTCGAACAGATCGCCGGAACCTTCTACCGTATGCATCCGGCCGAAGGATTCACCGGACTCGACGCCGGGCAAAGCACAGTTATTCCATTCACGCTGCTTGGCCCACCGCAGAACCTGGCGGAGGCACCACGCGGCCCATACCTGGCCTTCGATGCGGCGCCCGCCAGGGCGCAGTCAATCACCGACTATCAGGTGGTGGCGATTCCGGTCCGCACCGACGAGCGCACGCCGGAGCAGACTTACGACAGCAACGCGCTGCAGGTCCAGGTTTCGGCCAGCGAGCTGCCACCGGTGTTGCCGAATCCGCAGCGCTACGAGCGCCGCGCGGGCGCGCTGCGCTGGACTTCGATGCCGGAAATTCTCGCTCCCGCCGAACTGCATGCGGAGGCGGTTCGCGTGCGCGCGCTCCTCAAGCCGTATTTTCTGGCGCCGGTGGTAACACATGCTGCGGCCGCGCCGCTGCGGCTGCGCGTCGGGCCAATCGCGGGTGCGAGCTCGCCAGAGGCCTACGAATTGCAGGTCGATCCGCTCGGTGGTGTGAGCCTGAGAGGCGCCAGTGCTGTCGGGGTGGCGCGAGGAATCGAATCGCTCCGCCAGTTGTTGCCGATCCTGCGTTCACCTGGCGAGGCCGTGACACTGCCCGCCATCGACATCAGCGACGCGCCGCGTTTTGCCTATCGAGGCCTGATGCTGGATGTGGCGCGGAATTTCCAGACCAAGGAAACCGTATTCCGGGTGCTGGACCTGATGGCGCGCTTCAAGCTCAACGTGTTTCATTTCCATCTCACCGACGATGAAGGTTGGCGACTCGAGATTCCGGGGCTCCCGGAGCTGACCGCGATTGGCGCGCGGCGTGGACATCCAAGCTTGAACGTCGACCGGCTGACGCCGGCGTACGGCTCCGGGCCGGACCCAGCCACGCCGTTCGGCAGCGGCCGTTACCGCGCCGCGGACTACATCGCGATCCTGAAATACGCCGCGGCGCTGCACATCGAGGTGATTCCGGAAATCGAGATGCCCGGACACGCGCGTGCCGCGGTGGTCGCGATGGCCGAGCGTGCGCGGCGGCTCGGCGCTGCCGGCGACGCGGCGGCCAACCGCTATCTGCTCAACGATCGCGCCGATGCGTCGCGCTACAGCTCCGCGCAGCTGTATCACGACAACGTCATGAACCCGGCGCTGCCCTCGACTTACGCTTTCATCGGCAAAGTCGTCGATGCCCTGGTGGCGATGCACCGGGCGGCAGGCGTACCGCTGCACACGCTGCATGTCGGCGGTGATGAATTGCCTGACGGAGCCTGGGAGCACTCGCCGGCTTGCGCCGCGTTGATGCAGCGCGAGCATTTCAGCGACCGGCGCGAACTTTGGGAGTACTTCTACACACACGTCGATCAGCTGCTCAAGCGCCACGGCCTGGCGACGGCGGGTTGGGAGGAACTGGGCACGATGCGCCAGAATGTCGCGGGCCAGGTCCGGATGCGGCCCAACCCGAATCTGACCGGGCACGGATTCACGTTGTTCGTGTGGCGAAACCTCGACGGTGCCGACGACCTGGCCTACCGGCTGGCCAACGCCGGTTACGACACAGTGCTGACGCCGGCTACACGGTTGTACCTGGACATGACGCCGTTTTCGGATCCGGAAGAAGCCGGCCAGACCTGGGCGGCTCACGTCGACCTGGACACGGTGTTCGACTACATCCCGTATGACGACAACCGCGTGGCGCCCGACAATCCGACGCGTCGCCCGGATATGGAAGCGCTGACAGATGCCGGCCGCGGCCGCATCAAGGGTATAGAGGCGCCGTTGTTTGGCGAGACGTTGTACGACCCGACGCGCCTGGACTTCATGCTGATGCCGCGCCTGCTGGCGGCCGCCGAACGTGCCTGGGCTCCCGACCCTGCGTGGACATCCGAATCCGATCCGCTGCGCGCGGTGCGCTTGCACGCGGAGGAGTGGTCGCGTTTCGCCGCGCAACTCGGGTTCAATGTGCTGCCGCGGCTCGATGCCGAATTGCCGCAGCTTCACTATCGCCTGCCGCCGCCGGGCCTGAAGCGCAGCGGCGACACTGTGCTCGTCAACGAGCAGATTCCCGGACTCACAATGCGCTACACGTTGGATGGCACCGAGCCGACGGCACAGAGCGCGCAGGTTAGCGGGCCGATCGCCGCCACCGGCACGGTGCGGGTTGCGGCTTTCGACCACAACGGCCGGGCCGGCCGCGCCGCGCAGATCGATGCCGGCCAGTCGGGCGGGCAGTAGTGCATGGGCGTCGCAACAGCGCAGCATCGTTCGCTGCCCCTCGATGTGCTGCGCGGCATGACGCTGGCGCTGATGATCGTCGTCAACATGTCGATCGAAGGCGTGTCCTACGCACCGCTCCTGCACGCGCCATGGAACGGGCTCACGCCGACCGACATGGTGTTCCCGACCTTCCTGTTCGTGGTCGGCGCAGCGCTGAGCTACGCCATCGGCAAGTACGAAACGCTTGGCGAAGCCGCGGTGCTGGGCAAAATCGCGCGCCGCACCGTGCTGATCTTTCTGTGCGGCTACCTGGTGCACTGGTTTCCGTTCGGCGCCACCGACGCTGCCGGGCACTTCGCGTGGACGCCGTTGGGCCAGACGCGCATCCTCGGCGTGCTGCAGCGAATCGCGCTCTGCTACGGAATGGCGGCGCTTATCGTCCACTATGGAGGCCGCCGGGCAGCGTTGTACGCTGGCGTCGCGGCACTGCTCATCTACTGGTGGCTGTTGTGGACCTTTGGCGATTACACGCGCACCGGCAACGCGGTGCTGAAACTCGACCTGTGGCTGCTCGGGCCGCAGCATCTGCATCGCGAAAACGGCGTGATCTTCGATCCCGAAGGCTTCCTCAGCACCTTGCCAGCGCTGTTCAATGTGCTGGCGGGCTATCTCACTGGACTCTTCCTGCGCGAACGACGCGCAGGTGTTCCGGCCACGACGCGCCTGCTCGCGGCCGGCGCGCTGGCCATCGCGCTCGCCCTGGCATGGAACACAGCGCTGCCGGTCAACAAATGCCTATGGACGAGTTCCTATGCGCTCATCACCACTGGAATAGACCTGGTAGTACTGGGATTGCTGTACTGGGCCATCGAGCAGCGCTGCTGGCGCGCGTGGACGCCGTTCTTCGAGATCTTCGGACGCAACACGCTGTTCATCTACATACTGAGCGAACTGGGCGAATCGATTCTGGAAATGGTGCACGTCGGCAAGCTGGATCTGTCCAGCTGGCTGTACCAAAGTGCATTGCGTCCCTGGGCCGGCGCGCAAAATGGCGCGCTGCTGCTGGCCCTGGGCTACATGCTTTTTTGCTGGTGCGTGGCCTGGGCGCTGGACCGCCGGCGCATCTACTTCAGGCTGTGAGCGCGCCATGAAACAGCGCGATAGCGGCGAATCATTTCTGCAACTGGTCGCGCCGTTGGCCGGCTGGGTGCTGCCACTGGCCGAGATTCCCGATCAGGTCTTCGCCGGTGCGATGGCCGGCGATGGCGTCGCCATCGATCCCACTGGCAACGCGCTGCACGCGCCCTGCGACGGCGTGGTCGCGCTGATGGGAAATGCTCGCCATGCGCTCACGGTGCGATCGGCTGGCGGCGACGTGCTGTTGCACGTTGGCATTGACACGGTGGAGCTGGGTGGTGCGGGTTTCACGCTGCGAGTTCGCGACGGCGAGGCCGTGCGCGCCGGTCAGCCGCTGCTCGATTTCGATCTGGACGCGATCGTGCGGCGCGCGCCCAGCGCCATCACGCCCGTGCTGCTGGTCGGCGCCAAGGCGGGTCAGATATCGCAGCGCCGGACAGCCAGGCGTGTAGCGGTCGGAGATCCGCTCTATGTAATCGTCCATGACGGTGCGGCCGCCCACGTTGCCGATGCGCCGGCATCCGCAAGCGCAAGCCGCGCGTTCCGTGTTCCTTTCGATCACGGACTGCATGCGCGGCCGGCCGCGCGCGTGGCGGCTGCGTTGGGCAGCATCGATGCGCAGGTGAGCTTGAGCGTGCGCGGGCGTGATGCCGATGCGCGCAGCACCGTGGCCATGATGGCGCTCGGCGTGCAGCGCGGCGATATCATCACCGCGGTAGTCAGCGGGCGCGATACAGACGCAGCCTTCAGCGCGCTTGCCGGTTTGCTCGAGCGCGTGCCTGACCCGGTGATGACGCGCGCAACCGTGAATTCGGCGCCAACGCAGCCTCCAGCGCCGGGGGCGCGACTCGACGCCGTCATCGCTGCGCGCGGCCTCGCCGTAGGTACGGCGGCGCTGTTCCTCAGCGCCGATCCGCCCGTCGGCGCGGCACTCGGGGATGCGGCGGCAGAGCGCGCCCGTCTGTCGGCGGCAATCGACGCAGTCAGTGCGCGCTTAGGCGCGCTGGCCGCTGCGGGTCAGGGCGCGCAACGCGGCGTGCTCGATGCGCATCTGGCTCTGCTGGCGGATCCGGGCCTGCGGCAGCAGGCACTCACGCAACTCGAGGCCGGCGCCAGCGCGGGCGCGGCATGGCGCGATTCGTTGCGCAGCGCTGCTGCGTCGCTCGCCGCGCTGGACGATCCGCGCATGGCCGAACGCGGTGCCGACCTGCTGGATATCGAACGCCAGGTATTGCGCGTACTCAGCGGCGCGCCGCCGGACGCGGCGATCGAGCTGCCCGAACGGGCCATCGTGCTGGCCACCGAGCTGCTGCCCTCGCAGTTGCTCTCGCTGGATACCAGGCGCCTGGCCGGCGTGTGCATGGCTGAGGGCGGCGCTACTTCACACGTCGCCATCCTCGCTGCCGCGATGGGACTGCCGATGCTGGTGGCGGCCGGTCCCGCAGTGCTTGCGATCGCGGCGGGCACGCCGCTGGTGCTCGATGCGGAACAGGGCCAACTGCTGGTGGCGCCGCCGGACGATGAACGCGCACGCATCGGCGCTGCGATCGCGCGGGGCGAGCGCGAGCGTGCCGATGACGAAGCAGCGGCGCGGCAACCCGCGCACCTGCGCGACGGCACGCCCGTGCACGTCTACTGCAATCTCGGCGCTGTCGCGGAGACTGCGCCGGCAGTCGCCGCGGGCGCCGAAGGTTGCGGGCTGTTGCGCACCGAGTTCCTGTTCCTCGATCGCGCGCAGGCTCCGGATGAAGACGAGCAGCTCGCCGTGTACCAGTCCATTGCAACCGCGCTCGATGGGCGCACCTTGACGATTCGCACACTCGATGCGGGCGGCGACAAGCCGCTCGCCTATCTGCCGCAACCGCATGAAGAGAATCCCGCGCTGGGACTGCGCGGGTTGCGCAGCAGCCTGGCGCGCCCGGAACTACTGGCCGCGCAACTGCGCGCCATCGTGCGCGTCGCGCCAGCCGGACAATGCCGCGTGCTGCTGCCCATGGTCACAGAGCTGGAGGAGGTGCGCGTCGTGCGCAACCAGCTGGCGGCCATCGCTGCCGAACTCGCGCTGCCGGTGCCTCCGCTTGGCATCATGATCGAGACGCCCGCATCGGCGATGCTCGCCGACCTGTTGTGCGCGGAGGTCGATTTCCTGTCGATCGGCAGCAACGATCTGTCGCAGTACACGCTGGCAATGGACCGGCTCCATCCCACACTCGCAGCGCGCCTCGACGCCGTGCATCCGGCGGTGCTGCGGCTCATCGAACGCGCGGCGCAGGCGGGCAATGCGCGCGGCATCGAGGTGGGCGTGTGCGGCGCGCTGGGCTCGGATGCCGCGGCGGTGCCGTTGTTGATCGGCCTGGGTGTGCGCGAACTGTCGGTAGTGCCGGCGCAGATTCCGCGCATCAAGAGCCTGGTGCGAAGCCTCGCGCCCTTGGACTGCGCGGTGCTCGCCCAGCGCGCACTCAAGTTAGTGTCGGCGTCCGCAGTGCGCGCGCTGGTGCGCGAATGGAGCGAGCACCATGCCTAGAACAATGGAAGGACTGCAGAAGCTGGGCCGCGCACTGATGCTGCCGATCGCGGTATTGCCCGTGGCGGGATTGCTGCTGCGCCTCGGCCAGCCTGACCTGCTGGATATCAAGGTGCTCGCGGCGGCAGGCGACGCGATCTTTTCCAACCTGGGATTGGTGTTCGCGGTCGGTGTGGCGGTCGGCTTCGCGCGTGAGAATCACGGCGCCGCGGGCCTGGCGAGCCTGGTGGGTTTCCTCGTGGCCACGCACGGCGCCGAGGCGCTGCTGACGGTGCCGGCTGTCGTGAGCGCGGGTCTGACTGGTCCGGCGGCCGACCTCGCGGCGTCGGCGTGGCGTACCCAGCAACTCGCCAAACTCAGCATGCCGGTCGGCGTGCTCTCCGGGCTCATCGCCGGATTCACCTACAACCGCTACAGCGACATCGAAATGCCCAGTTACCTGGCGTTCTTCGGTGGCCGGCGATTCGTGCCGATCGCAACCGGCTGCATCGGCGTGCTGGTGGCCGTGGCCTTCGGGCTCGGCTGGCCGATGCTGGCGCGCGGCATGGACTCACTCAGTCACGCCGTGGTGGGCGCCGGTTCGCTCGGCCTGTTCGCATATGGCGCGCTCAATCGCGTGCTGATCGTCACCGGCCTGCACCACATCCTCAACAACATCGCCTGGTTCCTGCTCGGCGACTACCACGGCGTCACTGGCGATCTGAAGCGTTTCTTTGCTGGCGATCCTTCGGCCGGCGCATTCATGAGCGGCTTTTTCCCGGTGATGATGTTCGGACTGCCTGGTGCTTGCCTGGCGATGTACCGCGCCGCGCGCCCTGAACGGCGCCGCGCAGTGGGCGGTCTGTTGCTGTCGATTGCGTTGACCTCGTTTCTGACGGGCGTCACCGAGCCGATCGAATTCACGTTCATGTTCCTGGCGCCGGCCCTGTACGCGCTGCACGCGGTGCTCACGGGACTGGCGATGGTGATCATGCATGCGCTGGGCGTGCACCTGGGATTCAGTTTTTCAGCCGGCCTGTTCGACTATGTGCTCAATTTTTCGCTCGCGACCCGGCCGCTTTGGCTGCTGCCGATCGGCGCGGCGTACTTCGTTCTTTACTACACGCTGTTCCGTTACGGCATCACCCGCTTCAACCTTGCAACCCCAGGGCGCGGGCCCGCCGCGGAAGACGACGCCGAGCCTGGCGCTGCCAATGCCGCGGCACCAGACCGGCGGG
>PMNQ01000036.1 GCA_003162555.1 Gammaproteobacteria bacterium
ACCACGCTGGTCGACTGCCTGCTCAGGCAGTCGGGCACTTTCGCCTCGCACGAAAAGGTGGTGGAGCGGATGATGGATTCGAACGACATCGAGCGTGAGCGCGGCATCACAATCCTGGCCAAGAACTGCGCCATCGAGTACGGCGGCACGCGCATCAACATCGTCGACACCCCCGGCCATGCCGACTTCGGCGGCGAAGTGGAGCGCGTGCTGTCGATGGTCGACGGCGTGCTGATCCTGGTCGACGCGGTCGAGGGGCCGATGCCGCAGACGCGCTTCGTGACGCGCAAGGCGCTGGCCATGGGCCACAAGGCCATCGTCGTGGTGAACAAGGTCGACCGGCCGGGTTCGCGCCCGGGCTGGGTCGTCGACCAGACTTTCGATCTGTTCGACAAACTCGGCGCCACCGACGAGCAGCTCGATTTCCCGGTGATCTACGCCTCGGCGCTGCAGGGCTGGGCCAGCCTCGATCCGACGCGCGTCGAGAAAGACATGACGCCGCTGTTCGAGGCGGTGCTTCAATACGTGCCGCAGCCCATGAGCGACGCCGACGGCCCGCTGCAGCTGCAGATCTCCACGCTCGACTACAACTCATACGTTGGGCGCATCGGCATCGGACGCATTCGCCGCGGCACGCTGCGCGCCGGTCGTCAGGTCGCGCTGCGCTACGGCGACGAGGATCGCGGCCTGGCCAAGATCGCGCAGGTGCTCACTTTCAAGGGCCTGCAGCGCGAAAGCGTTGAAGAAGCGACGGCTGGCGACATCGTCGCGCTGACCGGTATTGAAGACATCAACATCGGCCTCACCGTATGCGATGTGGAAGGGGCCGAGGGCCTGCCGCCGATCCAGGTGGACGAGCCGACGCTGGCGATGAATTTCCAGGTCAACACCTCACCGCTGGCTGGCCGCGAAGGCAAATTCGTCACCAGCCGGCAGATCCGCGAGCGGCTGATGCGCGAACTGCNNCGCGGCGAGCTGCACCTGACGATCCTGGTGGAGAACATGCGCCGCGAGGGCTTCGAGCTGGCGGTCGGCAAACCCCAGGTGCTGAAGAAGGTCGTCGATGGACGCACGCTCGAGCCCTTCGAGGCGCTCACGGTCGACGTCGACACCGAATGTCAGGGCGTGGTGATGGAGGCGCTCGGCACCCGCCGCGCCGAACTCACCGACATGGTCATCGATGCGCTGGGCCGCGTTCGGCTCGAGTACCGCATTCCAGCGCGCGGCCTGATCGGTTTTCAGGGCGATTTCATGACCATGACGCGCGGCACCGGCCTGATCAGCCACATCTTCGACGGGTTCGACGAGGTCAAGGGTGAAATCCCTGACCGCCACAATGGCGTGCTGATCAGCAACGAGAACGGCGAGGCGGTCGCCTACTCCATCTTCGCGCTGCAGGAGCGCGGCCGCATGTTCGTCAGCCACGGCAGCAAGGTCTACGAAGGCATGATCATCGGCATCCACAGCCGCGACAACGACCTGGTCGTGAACCCGATCAAGACCAAGAAGCTCACCAACGTCCGCGCCGCCGGCAAGGACGACGCGCTGCTGCTGACGCCGCCGATCAAGCTGACGCTGGAATACGCGGTCGAATTCATCGCCGACGACGAGCTGGTCGAGGTGACGCCCGAGAGCATCCGCATCCGCAAGCGCATGCTGCGCGAGCAGGACCGCAAGCGCGTGGCGCGCAGCGGCGATTCGGCGGCCGCGGTCGGGTGAGGACCTGCTGAGCCAGGCCCATAATTGTCGGCCAGCAGCGACAGACGCCGTCGGGGCGCCGTTTGACTGAAAATACGGACGTGACTGAATCCACTGCCAAACGAGATTTGTACACGGCGAGGGCCCTGGCCGCGCTGGCCACACTGGGGTTGCTGGCGGGCTGTGGTGGCGATCTCGGCAGCGGCGGCGCGACCACGCTGCCTGGCAGCAATGTTGCGGCAATCACGGTCGATGGCGGACCGGCTGCGGCAGTCAATGGCATCAATGCCGCGTATGTTTCGGTTACGGTCTGCCAGCCCGGTTCATCCACCAACTGCCAGGTCATCGATCACGTCCTGCTCGATACGGGCTCGACCGGGCTTCGGTTGCTGGCCTCGGTGGCCAACAGTTCGCTGGCGCTCCCGCAGGAAATGGATACGGCCAGCCAACCGTTGTTCGAGTGCCTCGATTTTGCCGACAGTTACGCCTGGGGCAGCGTGCGGCTCGCCGATGTACAGATTGCCGACGGCAAGGCAATGAACGTGCCGGTGCAACTGCTCGGTGATCCGGCCTCGCCGACCGCGCCCAACGAATGCTCGCGCGCGCTGACTGCGAGCCCGCTGCCCGCGGCCAATTCCGTCGCAGCGCTCAATGCCAATGGCATCCTGGGCGTGGGAGTGTTCCGCGAGGACTGCGGCGTGGGCTGCACCACGCCACCGATCGCGGGCGATATCTATCAGTACTACGTGTGCGCTGCGACCTGCACGGGCGAGACGCTCGGTACTGCCCTGCAGGTGCAAAATGTCGTTTACCACTTCGCCACGAACAACAATGGCGTGGTCATCGAACTGCCGGCAATCGCGGCCAGCGGCGCGTTCGGCGCGCGCGGCTCGCTGGTGCTGGGGATAGGCACGCAGGGCAACAACTCGCTCGGCGGCGCCACGGTGCTGCCGGTCGATCCAGCCACGGGCTTCCTGACCACCGTCTACAACGGGCAGACACTGGCGCACAGTTTCATCGATTCGGCTTCCAGGGGCCTTTATTTCGACGATGCGATCCCGGTCTGCAACGCATCCTCCGTGGCGGGCGGCCTGTATTGCCCCGGGGCGGCAGCGCCGCTGGCCCTGACGGCGAGCGTACAAGGTACCAATGGGGCCAGCATGCAGATCGCCTTTTCGGTCGGTGACGGATTGACGCTCCTGCAGGCGCAACCCACCTACAACGCGTTCGGCAACTTTGCCGGCCCGCTTGGCGATGCCACCAGTTTCGACTGGGGCCTGCCCTTCTTCTACGGCCGCAGCGTATACGTCGCGATCGAAGGGCAGCCGGCGGCTGGCTCGACCGGCCCCTACTTCGCGTTCTGATTCACGGCCCCGCGGTTGCTCGCGCCGGGCGCCGTATGCGCGCGTTCAGCGTTCTCCGTCCATGAAGCGCACGTAGCGATCGAGCGCGCGGCGCTTGTCATCCCACAGTTCATATCTCACCGTGTCCTCGCCGGCCTGGGTCTGCACCGCCAGATCGCGCGCGGCCGCGATGAAGCGCAGCGTGGCCAGGTCAGTCGGAAATACCAGCGGCTTGACATCCTGCCCGGTCGGCGCATGCACTGCTCGTGCTATGCCCAGATCCGTGGG
Source organism: Gammaproteobacteria bacterium (assembly GCA_003162555.1). Lineage (GTDB taxonomy): Bacteria > Pseudomonadota > Gammaproteobacteria > Steroidobacterales > Steroidobacteraceae > FEN-1191. Next base: position 3,330 of record PMNQ01000036.1, read on the forward strand.
ACTCTTGCCGTTGCTGTCGAGACTGATCCGGCGGTCGTCGGCAATGAGCAGGATCGAGTCGGCCAGCGCCGACGCCGGAGCATAGCGTGGGTCGAGTGTCGACCATACGTAGGCAACCAGCACGTATTCGAGCTTGCCGCCGCGGTTCACCGATGCCGCCGCCAGCGTCACGTAGTCACGCAGGTT
>PMNQ01000154.1:0-154 GCA_003162555.1 Gammaproteobacteria bacterium
AGCGACAAGCTTTTGGTAGGGCTCGTGGTGCCTGCAGATAGGGACGTGCGGAGCCTCGATAATCAGCGCATTCGACGCGTTTACGTTGCGTTAACAGGCGACGATCCGACGAAAGCCAGTTGGTGGAATGACTGGAATGACAGTCGACAAGATC
>PMNQ01000154.1:195-25209 GCA_003162555.1 Gammaproteobacteria bacterium
TCGGCCGCCGCGCGCCTGGCGCTTGATGAACTAAACGGGACAATAGCTTTAGGTCTACAGTCCCGCCAGCGCGTCGCCGCGATGAACGGTCAAACGGGAAACCTTGCGGCGTTCACGGCGGAAGTAACAACAGACACGGCGGAACTGGAGCGCTTGCGTATGCGCCTTGCGCTCGCCGAAACAAGCCCCCAAGAAGAGGCGTCGGTAAGTGTTCACGAAGTTGGAGCGCNNCCGTCCGGGAGTCTCACCCCGGACCGGTACCTGGATAACAGGGGTAATTATCCATAGGTCGCTATCCGCGCATCATCACGAAAGCCTGTAAAAATAGGCATTTCAGCGTAACCGCCTACTCCGGCCGGGGGCGCCAGTAGGACTTCCAGGGACTTCCAAGGATGTCCGCAGTAAGTACTAAGCGATAATAAAAGCAAATAGTTGTCATGAGTCCACGTCCAAGAGTGCACTTTGACAGCCGACCCTAAAGAGGGGCACAAACTGGGGTATCTGGTATTCCAAAAAGGCAGATACCCCAATTTTATCGCATTGACGGAAGCAGCAGTTCGAGGCGCGAAGCCTGGCGAGAAACCCTGCAAGCTCTACGACGATAGCGGTCTGTGTTTGCTCGTGCCTCCACGCGGCAGCAAGTACTGGCGATTGAAGTACATGTTGGATGGCCGCGAAAGGGTTCTCGCCCTCGGTGTCTATCCCGAATTTGGCCTCGCAGCCGCCCGAAGCAGTCGGAATCGTGCACGTGAAGAACTCGCAGGTGGCGTTGATCTGGCAGCACAACGCCGTGCAAAGCGCGAAGGCCGATCGGATACGTTTCAATCCATTGCGCAGGAGTGGCTTGAACGCCAGATTTTTCGCCGCATCTCACGCAGTTGACTGCGTAGTCGCGGGCACACCTGCGGGTACGCGTCTTCCGACTGCTTCGCCAAAACACTTCTGAATGAATTGCTTGGATTTAAAGACCCGCGCCTATCTCCGCACCAGCCCCTCTTGGGTCCTACCCAGGTACATGGCACAAGTATTCCAGCGTGACCCCTTGGCTCCAGGGACATTCGGTCGCTGCGAACCAACTTTGCGCAGCGGTACGGCTGGCTATGCTAGCTGGCGTACATACAGCCACCGCGCTGCGGCTGACAATGCGGCCAACGTAAGAAAGTCCACTACTGTCGTCTCGATCAAAGCGACCTGGTACCGCTCTGTCACGCCAAGGAATGCCACGAAAGCCGCCCGCACCTCTGATTTGAAAGGCCTGGCNNCCCGCACCTCTGACCCGAAAGGCCTGGCGAAATCACCAACCGGCATTACCGGTTTCGATGAGATCACCAGCGGCGGTTTGCCGCGCGGCCGCACGACTCTGCTGGTGGGCGGCCCGGGCTCAGGCAAGACCATATTTGCGCTGCAGTTCCTTGCGCACGGCGCGCGGCACTGCATGGAGCCGGGGGTATTCGTCGCGTTCGAGGAAACCCCAAGCCGCATCCTGGCCAATGTCCAGGGTTTCGGCTGGGAACTCGAGAAGCTGAATTCCCGCAAACTGTTTATTCTGGACGCCAGGCCGGTTCCCGACATGATCCAGTCGGGAACCTTCGATCTGGGAGGGATGCTGGCGGCCCTGGGTGCACAGGTTAGAAAAATGGGCGCGCGGCGCATCGTTTTCGACGCCCTGGATATCGTGCTGGCATTTCTGGTTGACCCGGCGGACAGAAGGCGCGAAATTTACCGGCTGCACGAATGGCTGCTCGCGCACAGTCTGACCGGGCTCATCACCGCCAAGGCCGGAGGTGACGAGGCGAGTTCACTTGGCCAGCAGCCATTCGGCTTCATGCAGTTCATGGTGGACTGCGCCGTGATGCTCAATCACAGCGTGGTGCTGGGAGTATCGCAGCGCAATCTCCGGGTGCAGAAATTCCGCGGTTCGGCATTCGATGAAAACGAGTCGCCATTCGTCATCGGGAAGCACGGTTTCGACGTCGCCATCGCGCGGATCCTGGGCCGTCTGGACGCGAAAGTGACCACCGAGCGGGTGACCAGCGGCGTGAAGCGGCTCGATACCATGCTGGGCGGCGGCTATTACCGGGGTGCCAGCGTGCTGATCACCGGCGTCCCCGGCACAGCCAAGACCACCCTGAGCGGCGCCTTCGCGGAGGCGGCCTGCCGGCGCGGCGAGCGCACCATGTTCGTGGGTTTCGACTCAGACGGCAGCGAGGTCATCCGCAACCTGGGCTCGGTCGGCATCCAGCTCGGTCGATACGTCAAGAACGGCACGCTGCACATGGTCTCCGCCCGCACCATCACAGGCAGCGCCGAAAGCCTGCTGGTGCGCATCAAGGCGCTCGCCAAGGAGCATAAGGCCCGCTGCCTGGTGATTGATCCGGTATCAACGCTGGCCAAGGCCGGCAACGAGTTGACTGCCCATGGCGTCGCTGAGCGGCTGCTCGACTGGTGCAAGGCCGACGGCATAACGCTGGTCTGTACCAGCCTGCTTGATGAAATGGGGAACCGGCACGACGCCGGTACGCCGCTGCAGATCTCGACGCTCGCGGACACCTGGATCCATCTCAATTACCTGGTGCAGGCCGGCGAGCGCAATCGCGGCCTGTCGATCATCAAGTCCCGCGGCATGGCGCATTCGAACCAGGTACGCGAACTGATACTGAGCGATGACGGCGTGACTTTGTCGGACATCTACACCGCCGGCGGCGACGTACTGATGGGCACGCTGCGCTGGGAGCGGGAAAGCGCCGAGCGGGTCGCCAACGAGGTCGCCGAAGTGGCCGGCAAGCTCAAACGCGTCAGTCTCGACGCCGAAGAAGCGGTGCTGGAGGTGCGGGCGAAGTCGCTGCAGACGGAACTTGTGGCGAAGAAGGTCGAGAAGACCTTGCTGGCCCGCAGCACCGCAAGCCGCAAGCAGGGGCTGTCGCGGGGCCGAAGCCGAATGCGCGAGCTGCGCGGCGGCGATGCCGCGACGACGAGGCGCGGGTAGGTCCGGCATGAACCCGCACACCAGGTTCAAATTCTGCCTGTATGTCGCCGACGGCGCTGAAAACTCGATCCGCGCGATCAGCAACCTTACCGCAATTTGCAGGGAGTACCTGCCGGGCCGCCACGCGATCAAGGTCGTGAATGTGCTGAAGGAGCCGAAGTTCGCGCTTGCGAACGGCATCTTCATGACGCCCACACTGATCAGGCTCCCGCCCGGCCCCGCCGTGAGGGTAGTCGGCACACTCAGCGATACGCAGACCGTGTTGCTGGCGTTGGGACTGGAAGCGCAACAAAGCGTCGCATGAGCCGGAGTTCCTCGCCGCTGCCGGTAAGCAAAGAGAAACAGGTCTCTGCGCTGGTCGAGACGCTGCACCGGACGAGTCAGCGCCTGGAGGAACTGACGGGCGGCGAACTGGATTCGGTGGTGGACCGCAGCGGCCGATGGCTCCTGATGCGGGGCGTCCATGAACAGCTGCAGCAGGCCGAGACCGCGAAGCAGGCCGCGATCCTCAACGCATTGCCGGCGCACATCGCCCTGCTTGATACCACGGGCAACATCGTTTCAGTAAACGAAGCCTGGCGGCGCTTCGCGCTCGAGAATGCGCTTCATTACCCGGAACATGGCGTTGGCGTCAATTACCTGGACGTCTGCGACAACGCGCACGGCAACAATGCGGCGGAAGCTCGCGGCGTCGCCGCGGGGATCCGCGCCGTGCTGGACGGCAGCACGCCAAGCTTCTCGCTGGAATATCCCTGCCACATGGCCGGCAAACAGCGCTGGTTCCTGATGGTCGTGACACCCCTGCCCGGCGCGCTGCCTGCAGGCGCCGTCGTCATGCACCTGAACATCACCGACCGCAAGCTCGCGGAACACGCGTTCAGGGAACTGTCGCTGAAAACCGAGCAGCGGGAGCGCATGCTGAGCACCGCGCTGTCAGCTATGAGCGACTTCGCCCAGATCTATGACCGGGAAGGGCGCCTGCTGTTCGTCAACCAGCCGCTGCTCGACCTGTGGGGGCTGACCATCGATGCCGTGGTGGGCCGGAATTTCGACGACCTGGGATACCCGCACGACCTGGCCGTGCGGCTGCATCGGCAGCTACGCGAGGTCTTAGAGACCAGGAAGAACATCACCGACGAATCGCCGTACGAAAGTCCGACCGGGGTGAAGGGCTACTACGAGTACATATTCTCCCCGGCCATTGCGGCCGACGGCAATGTCGAATTCATCGTCGGGTCCTCGCGCGACATCACTGAGCACAAGCGGGCGCAAGCGGAACTGCAACGGCAACATTCCGAGTTGCGGGTACTCTTCGACCTGATACCTGCGATGGTCTGGTTCAAGAACACGGAAAACGGAATTCTGCGTGTGAACAGCCGCGTGGCGAAAGCAGCCGGCAAGACCGTCGCCCAGATCGAAGGAAAGCCATCGCATGAAATCTATCCCCAGGATGCGGCCCGGTTCTATGCGGACGATCTGGAGGTGATGAAATCAGGCGCGCCGAAACTGGGATATGTCGAGTCGCTCCGCGGGCCGGACGGCCAGGAAGCCTGGGTACAGACGGACAAGGTCCCGTACTTCGACCATGATGGGCACGTCATCGGCATCGTCGTGATGGCGCAGGACATCACCGAGCGCAAACACGCCGAGCAGGACCTGAAGCGATTTCGCGTCGCCATGGACAGTTCGGGCGACGCCATCGTGCTGGTCGACAGAACCAGCATGCGCACCGTCGATGTCAACCAGACGCTGTGCGACCTGCTCGGCTACACGCGTCAGGAAGTGATTGGCATGACGCCGATGCAACTGTTCGGCCTGGAGCGCGACGCCCTTGAGCGCGACTACGACGCGATCATCGCGGATAGAAGCGGCCGATCGTTCGCCGTCGAAGGCAATTTCCGCCACAAGGACGGCTCGCTGATCCCGATCGAGACACGCCGCCGCGCGATGCGCACGGATCGGGGATGGCTCATTGTCGGCAGCACGCGCGACATTACGGAACGCAGGATTGCGGACAACAAGATCCGGCACCTCAACCGCGTCTACGCCATGCTGAGCGGCATCAACGCGCTGATCGTCCGCGTCCACGACCGCGGCGAGCTGTTCCGGGAGACCTGCCAGATCGCCGTCGAGAAGGGCGGATTCCACTCCATCTGGATAGGCACTGTTGACCATGGCGCCCAGCGGATAGTCCCGGTGGCCTCGGCGGGCATGGACGATGGGATTATCGTCTCCGCCAGGATGTTGCTTGCCTCCGCTGACGGCGCGCTGGATGGAAACACGCCTGCCGCGCAGGCGGCGACGCACAAAAAGGCCTTCGTTTCGAACGATTCGCAGCACGACCCGGTTGCCCTGGCCGGTACCACGCACGCCGAATTCAACGTCCAGTCGATGGCGATACTGCCGCTGGTGGTGGCGGATAACGCGATAGCGGTCATCGCACTGTACGCACGCGAGAGGAATTTCTTTGACGTGGAGGAGATCAAGCTGCTCACGGAGTTGACGGACAACATCGTGTTTGCGATTGAGAAGATCGACACGCGGGTGCGACTCGACTACCTCGCCTACTACGATGCACTCACCGGGCTGGCAAACCGCTCGCTGTTTCTCGAGCGGGTTTCGCAACACATACGCAGTGCCGTTGCCGGTGGGCACAAGCTTGGCCTGTTTTTCATTGACCTGGAGCGCTTCAGGAACATCAACGACAGCCTTGGACGCCCTGCGGGCGATCTGCTTCTGAAGCAGGTGGCGGAATGGCTGACGCATAGCGTGGGGGACGCCAATTTTCTGGCCAGGGTGGGTGCGGACCAGTTCGCGATCGTGCTGCCGGAATTGAGGGCGGAAGGCGACGTCGTACGGATGATGAACAAGAGGATTCGCTCGTTTCTGGACCATCCATTCCAGCTTGAGAATGCGGAGCTCCGCCTCAGTGCCAAAGTCGGCGTGGCGCGATTTCCTGACAACGGAACCGACGCCGGCACGCTGCTCGCCAACGCCGAGACCGCGTTGAAAAAGGCCAAAGCGGGCGGCGAGCGGTTCCTGTTCTACAAATCGGCGATGACTGAACGCGTGGCGGGCAATCTCACACTGGAAAACCAGCTGCGCCAGGCGCTCGACCTCGAACAGTTCGTGCTCCATTACCAGCCCAAGATAAACCTCAAGAGTGGGCTGCTCAGCGGCGCCGAGGCGCTGATCCGCTGGAACGATCCGCGGACCGGCCTGGTGCCGCCGGGGCGCTTCATGCCAATCCTGGAGGAAACCGGGTTGATTCATGACGTCGGACGCTGGGCGCTGCGCAAGGCCCTTGCCGACTACCTGCGCTGGCGCAACATGGGCCTGCCGGCTGTGCGAATCGCGGTGAATGTATCACCGCTGCAATTGCGCAATCGCGGATTCGTCGGCGAAATAGAGCAGGCCACCAGCATCGATCCCCACGCGGCCGGTGGGCTTGAGCTGGAGATAACCGAAAGCCTGATCATGGAGGACGTCAGGTACAGTATTGCCAGCCTGCAAATGATCCGCACCATGGGTGTGACCATTGCCATTGACGATTTCGGCACCGGGTTCTCCTCGCTCAGCTACCTGGCCAAGCTGCCGGTGGACACGCTGAAGATCGACCGCTCGTTCGTCGTCGACATGACCGGCGGCCCGCAGGGGCTGGCGCTGGTTTCCACCATCGTGATCCTCGCGCACGCACTGAAGCTCAACGTGGTGGCGGAAGGTGTCGAGACCGACGAGCAGTCCCGCATGCTCCGCGAGCTGGGCTGCGACGAAATGCAAGGATTCCTGTTCAGCAAGGCGGTGCCGGCGGAAATCTTCGAAGCGACATTCCTTGCCAGGCCTGCAGGCGACTAAAGCGAAGCCCCGTTCGGTTGCAGTGCTACCCGCGCCAACAGGCCGTCGTTGCCCATCGCGGCAGACAGCCAGCGGGCCATCGGTACGGTGTCGAATCGAGTCATTCGCCTAAGTGCGATGGCGCACAGCCGCGCCGCTCGCTGGTCTGCTAGCTTCAGGGGTCTTTCATAGTTCCGGCAGGAGCGCCTCCGGACACTCCCGCAGCTGGGGTAGCTACACGCGTGCTCCCGATTCCCGCCATTCGTCGCGGCCTGCATCGCCTGACCGAGCCGCAGGTGCTGTTCCCGCTCATTGCCGCAGTCCTGCTCGCGGGGCTGTGGGCGACGGCGTTGGAGCTCACGGACATCAGGCGTCAGGACGCCAAGCGCAGCGCCAATCAGACTGTCCAGGAGTTGCTGGACACGTACGAGGCGCAGGTGCTGCGGGCCCTGGGTGACATCAATCAAACGCTGAATACAGTCCGGTTCTGGAGCGAACATTCGAGTGGCCGCGCCGTGCTCGGGCAGCTGCGGGAGAACGGCCTGTTGCCGCCGGACCTGCTGTTTGTCGTCAGCATCGCCGACAGCACCGGTCGGATCGTGGACAGTACGCGGCCGCTGGCGAACCGGAGCGTGGCCAGGGAGGACTATTTTCTCGGGCAGCGTGCGCGCGGCTCCTTCTTCATCGGGCGCCCGGCGCCCGGTGACAGGTCGAACACCACGCTGCGATTCAGCCAGCGGTTGGACAACGCGAGCGGGGCGTTCGCGGGAGTCGCGATCGTCACCGTCGACGCGGACTATTTCGTCAGCGGCTATGAGGCGGCAAAGCTTGGCCGGGACGGCGTGCTCGCCCTGCTCGGCGATGATGGCGTCTATTGGGTCAGGCGCAGTGGGGATGCGGTGTCGATCGGTGACGTGGCCGGGCATACCTCCGTCGTGACGGCGACGAATGCTACGGCCGAGAATACCAGCCTCACCGCCCGCGGCGTCGACGGCATACTTCGATGGAGCCGTGCGCGCGGGGTTTACGGCTTCCCGGTGACGGTCGTGGTGGGGCTCTCCGTTGCCGAGCAATTGGCAGTCGTTCAGCGCGACAATGCGGTCTACCTGTGGTGGACAGCGGCAGGCAGTGCCGTGATCGTATTGCTGGCGGTCATCCTGGGCCGGCTGAGCTGGCAGCTTGCCCAAAGCCGGTCGCGCGAAGTCGAGGCCAGTCTCGACTATGCCAGGCGCGTCGAGTTCCTGGCCTATCACGATGGGCTCACCGGATTGCCCAACCGCAGCATGTTCACCAAACTGCTCGGTCAAAGCATCAGTGACGCTGCACGCGACAAGCGCGAGCTGGCCATCATGTTCATGGATCTCGATCGATTCAAGCAGATCAACGATACGCTTGGCCACGAGTCGGGCGATGAACTGCTCAGGCAGGTCGCCGCCCGCCTCAACTCCTGCGTGCGGGCCGGCGACTCGGTCGCCCGCCTCGGCGGCGACGAGTTCGTGGTGGTGCTGCAGCAACCCGATGACCGCGAATACGCGCAGTCGGTCGCCAAGCGCATCCTCGCCGCCATCGCCCAGCCGTTTTCCATGCAGGGGCATGAGTTCAGGGTGACGGCCAGCCTCGGCATCAGCCGCTATCCGGCGGACGGGCGCGACGAGCAGACGCTGACGAGTCGCGCCGACATCGCGATGTATCACGCCAAGGCCAACGGCAAGAACAACTTCCAGTTCTACACCGAAAAACTCGACAACAATCCGCTCGAGCGGCTCGCACTGGAAGCAAGCCTGCGCAAGGCACTGGTGCGCGGCGAATTCCGCCTGCTCTACCAGGCGAAGCGGGATATCGTAAGCGGGCGCGTCACCGGCATGGAGGCGCTGCTGCGCTGGCAGCACCCGGAGCTGGGCACGGTAGCACCCATGGATTTCATTCCGATTGCCGAGGAAAGCGGCTTGATGGTGCCGATCGGCCGCTGGGTCCTCAACACAGCCTGCCAGCAAAACGTGGCCTGGCAGAAGCTGGACCTGCCCCCGGTGACCATTGCGGTCAACCTGACCGCCAAGCAGTTCGGTGATGATCACCTGCTCGAGTACGTGAAGTCGGCGTTGAGCACCAGCGGCATGGCCGCAAAATACCTGGAGCTTGAAATCGCCGAGGGCCTGCTGATCCAGGACGTGGTCAAGACGCGGCAAATCCTGGGCGCGCTGCGCGTGCTGGGCGTGCGCATCGGCATCGGCGATTTTGGCACCGGCTATTCATCGCTGGCGACCCTGCAGCACTTTCCCATCGATACGATCAAGATAGACAGCTCGCTGATCCGCGATATCGGCGGCTCGAAAGGCGAGCCGGCACTTGCGGACGCCATTATCGCCATGGGCCGGAGCCTGAGCCTGACGGTGGTCGCGCAAGGCGTGGAGACCGAGGGCCAGGCCGAATTCCTGCGCGAACATGCCTGCGACGAGTTGCAGGGCTTCTATTTCAAGCGGCCACTGCCGGCCGCCGAATTCACCAAGCTGCTGCAGGCCCAGGCCACCGGGACCACACTGGTTGGCAAGCGCGCGGGCCTCGCGCCCGCCGCCTAGCCCGTGCCCTGGCTCAGAACAGGACGCGTACGCTCGCGTCCACGAGCGTCGAATCTATATAGCCGATGGCGGCCGGATTCGCGGCCAGGCGTCGCTTGACCTCGATGCCGTTGGCGACAGTGTCAGGCGGTCTGCCGCGCCCGGTGAAGATGATCTTGGACCAATAGGCCTTGAGTTGCGCCGGTGTCTTGTCGGCAAGCCGCCGGTAGAAATCGTCGCGCGTGGGCGAGCCTTCTTCCTGGTCGATGGGCACCGCCAGGATGCCGTCCGGATAGTGGCTGAGCTTGCCCAGGAAGATATCCGTCACCTGGTCCCTGCTCAGGGAGGCGATTGGGCTCCTGGCCGAAACCACGGCCACCGAGTCGGCGTGCGCCACTTCGGCAACCAGGCACAACGCGAGCCCGATGATGAGCAGATATATGCGGCTTGCTGGCACTTTGGCAGTCCGCCTCAGAACACGAAGTCGACGGTGGCGCTGACCAGGCTCACCGCGCCGCCGCGCTGGAAGCCGGGCTGCAGGTTGGTCAGCAGCCCAGGTGAGCCGGCGCCAATGTGGCCGCGATCGATTTGCAGCTTGGCGTCCATATTGCGCCGGAAATCCCAGCGCGCGCCAACGGCAATGGTCCGTTGGCTGACAGCAGCTCCCAGCGCGGCATTGAGGCCGGCATTCAGGGCGCCAGCCTGCGCAGCCAGGTCAGGGGGCAACGAGCTCACATCCAGCCCGGGATCCGAGGTATTGCCGGCGGGCCGGACGCTTGCAATGGTGGCATAAGGCGTGACCTTGCCCACGCGGTAGCCAGCACTGGCATACCAGCCGTTGGCTGCGCCGGTGAAAGAGTGGCTTTCAAAGTGACCCCACTCACCCATCACAAACCACTTGCCCGGATCGTAGCTGGCACCGGCACCCAGGAAATCGGCGCCACGATTATGCATCTCATAGCGGTCGGCAATGGCGATGCCCTGTGGACCAAATTGCCGGTAGGCGTCGAACAGCGGCTTGACCGCGTCCACGGTCAGCCGGGCATGCAGATAGGAGAAATGCACGATGAGGAAGCCACGCTCAATGGTGTCAAAGAATGCGACCAGCTGACGGGCATGGCTGACGCCATCCGGAATGTTGCTGCCACCGTGAAATTTCGTGTCGGTGCGGCCGGCGCTCACCTGGATGGTGTTGATGGCATTGCCAATCGGCATGCGATAGCTCACATCCACGCCATCGCTGCTCGAGACCGGTTCGAGCCGATACACTTCTGCGGGCGGCCGCACCCAGGGGTTGGCGTAGCCGACCCGGCGCGAGTCGTTCTCCATGAAGACGGGCAACGCGGTGCGGCCGACCCGCACGCTGAAATCGGGCGTGATTTCGTAGCGGAGGTTCGCCCACTCGACCTGCGGCCGGTAGCCGCCGTCGTAACGCTGCTGCACCAGGACCTGCACCACGCCCGAGAGCCGTTTGCTGAAGTCGGCGGTGACCTGGCCGGCGAGCAGGCTGTCTACGGACGCACTCCAGTTGCGCGTGTAGCCCGCGCCGTTGGCCTGGAAGTTGTTGGCGAAGTCCGCCTGGCTTTCACTCGAATGGACGACGCCAACGGTGCCGAAGCCGGCAAAGGAAAAAATCGAAGGTGTCGTATCCGCAGCGCCGCCAGCGGCCTTGGCAGGTGCATCGGCCGGCTCAGCGGCCAGGCTCGTGGCGGTCCATAGCACTGCCATGAGGGTCAAAGCGGTCAACTTGCCTGGCATGCGCTCACTTCCATTTGGCCCGAATGATGGCAGCAGTCTTTCTTAGCGGAATCCATGGCCCCTGTATGTACGTCATCGAACCAACGCTGGGCCGGCCGATAGACTCAAATGCGTCCAAGCTGGTACGCTAATTCGGCTTGAAGATGATGAGCCATAAAGTGGAGTTGCGCGTCGCCGTGATGATGGCGATGGCGTTGCTGTGCGCCCAGTGGGGCGCACAGGCTCACGCTTACTCGCATCTTGCGTCGAGCGCTGCTGCGACGCATGAGCTGGATGCGAAAGGGCGGCTTTGTTCTGACTGTCTTTCCTTTGCGCCGCTCCTTGCCACTGCCGCAGGTTCCTCACTGCCATCGGTTCATGCGCCACAAGGCGTCGATCCGATTCCCACCAGTGCTTTTCAGTCACTCATCAGCCGGGATTTTCCGGCCGCATTTCGCTCGCGCGCACCCCCGATCTCCCGTTAGGCCCATGACAGTGCCAGGTCGCCTGCTCGGCGACCTGTCCCCCATTGCCTGATGAGGAGTTCATTCCATGTCGAATATCACTGTAATGCGAGTGTCGCGTACGCTGGTGAGTGTTGCCATTCTTTGTCTTCCTGCGCTCAGTAACGCTGACGCTCTGGCCGACGCGAGCGCCGGTCCGGCTCCGGCTGTCCCTGAAAAGATAGACGAGGTGATCGTGACCGCCAGGCGCCTCAACGAGGCGCGTGAGGGCATCGAATCCAAGATCGGCGCGTCGACCTATACGATCAATTCGGCGGCGCTGGCGGCCGCGCCCGGTGGCGACAACACGCTGCTGAACCAGGTGATCCTGCAGGCGCCCGATGTGGTGCAGGATTCCTTCGGGCAGTTCCATGTGCGCGGCGACCACAACGATCTGCAGTATCGGCTCAACGGCATCATCCTGCCGGAAGGCATCAGCGTCTTCGGGCAGTCATTGAGTCCGCGACTGATTGATTCGATGAAGCTGATTACCGGTGCGCTGCCATCCGAATACGGTCTGCGCACGGCCGGCATCATCGACATCAGCACCAAGAGCGGCACGCTCGAGCCCGGCGGCGCGCTATCGCTGTACGGGGGCAGCCACGCCACGCTACAGCCCAGCGTCGAATACGGCGGTTCGTCGGGCAGCCTGAATTACTTCATTTCCGGCGATGTGCTGCGCAGCGATCTCGGCATCGAATCGCCCGATGGCAGTTCCACTCCGCTACACGACCGAACGACCCAATACCACGGGTTTGGCTATTTCGAAGACATACTCGATGCCGCCAACCGGCTGTCGATGATCCTCGGCACGTCGACGGGAGAATTCCAGATCCCCAATCAGGGCGGGCTGCAACCCTCACTGGGCCTCACGGTCAATGGGCAGGCCGATTATCCCAGTGCCAACCTGGACGAAAACCAGAAGGAAATGACGCACTACGCAATCCTGAGCTGGCAGCATTCGGCGGGCACCATCGACTGGCAGTCCTCGGTCACGGGGCGGTACTCGAGCCTCACGTTCAACCCGGATCTCCTGGGCGACCTGTTGTTCGATGGCATTGCCCAGCATGCCTACAAGCGGGATGTGGCTTTTGCGTGGCAGACGGATCTGTCGGTCAAGCTCAATCCGGCCCACACGCTGCGCACGGGCTGGTTCGTCCAGCACGACAAGGCGACTACCGAGAGCACCTCGCAGGTGCTGCCGGTCGACGCCACGGGTGCGCAGTCGAGCGACGTGCCACTCGCCATCGCGGACAATGGCTTGCAGACGCAATGGATCGAGAGCCTGTATCTGCAGGACGAATGGCAACCGGTGACGGCTTTGACCGTCAACTACGGCTTGCGCTTCGACCACCTGGCGGCTTACACGACGGCGAGCCAGCTCAGCCCCCGGTTCAACGCGGTCTGGAAGAGCGCCAGCGGCACGACCCTCCACGCGGGCTACTCGCGCTATTTCACGCCGCCGCCGTTTGAACTGGTCGGAGGCGAGACGATCGCGAAATTCCTGAATACGACGGCAGCGCCCAGCGTGACGCAGAGCGATGCGCCGCTGGCGGAGCGGGCCGACTACTACGATGCAGGCGCGGAGCGGAAATTTGGAGACGCCGTGACCGTCGGCGTCGATACCTATTATCGGCAATCGACCAACCTGATCGATGAAGGCCAGTTCGGCGCGCCCATCATTCTGACGCCGTTCAACTACCTGAACGGACTGATCAAGGGCGTCGAGCTGACGTTCAACTACAGCGCGCACGGACTCACGGCCTATGGAAACCTCGCGCTACAGAGCGCGCGCGGCCGCGGCATCGAGACCGCACAGTTCAATTTCGCGCAGGACGACCTGGACTACATTGCCGGCCACTTCATCCACCTCGATCATGAACAGCGCATCACTGCCTCCGGCGGAGTTTCATACGCCTGGGGTCACACCCGCGTCAGCGCTGACTTGCTACTGGGCACGGGGCTGCGCGCGGATCTGACGCTTCCCGATGGGAGCAACATTCCCAATGGCGCGAACCTGCCAACCTACGAACAGTTCAACGTCGGCGCGAACCACGTGTTCCACCTGGGCGATGCGGGAACGCTGACGGCGCGCCTGGATGTCATCAACGTATTGGACAAGGTGTACGAAATTCGCGATGGCAGCGGCGTGGGCGTCGGAGCACCGCAGTACGGTCCGCGCCGCGGGCTGTTCCTGGGGCTATCGAAATCGCTCTAGGCACGGATCCAGTGGCCATTTCATCGGGGCCGCTGAGCCTGCCGTAGGCCATGACATGTCCGTGCCCGGCGAAATCCACGCGGCACCCGAAGATTGCGCCCATACTCGCCGACCCGAATTGACGCGTCGACTATGTCAGGAGCTTTTATGCGAACGTGGCTATGCACAACTCTCATTCTATTCACTGCATCGGCTCGCGCGTTGGCCGCCTCCGACGACCTGACCGTCGTGTCCAGGAATACGCTTAATGGCAAGGATTCCGGTAACAGCACAAGTTATTTGTCGGGCGATCACGTGCGCATGGCACACGGAGATGGCAACGAGATGATTGTCGACATCAAGTCTGGCGTGATGACCACCCTCGACAACAAAAAAAGTACTTACTACACGACGACACAGCAGGATTTGCAGCAGGTGAGCGCCAAAATGCAGGCAATGATGAACGACCCGGAGATGAAGAAGGGCATGGAGATGATGCAGAAGATGGGCGGCGCGATGGCAAAATCGTACGAGGTCAAGGACACTGGAGTCAGGCGCACTATTGCCGGCATCAACTGCGAGGATTGGACGATTTCGATGGAAGGCATATCGACGATGCATGAATGCGTCACGACAGCGCTGAAATACCCCGTTCACGCGTTTGATGCCTACAAGACGTTTTCGCAAAGCCTGCAGGCCAGCATGGGTGCCATGGGACCCATGGCCAAGTCGGGCGCGGAGCTCGCGGAAAAACTCAAGAAGATGCAGGGCTTTCCTATCGCTACCTCATTTTCCATGGCACTCATGGGCTCGAAGTCATCGACGGGGTCTGAGGTGACCGAAGTACGTCGAGGGCCTATTCCAGCCTCGGTTTGGGAAATTCCCGCGGGCTATAAGCAAATAGAGAATCCGATGTTGAAGGCATTTGACAAGCACGCTCGCGGACGCCCCTCGGGTTAGTTCAGGGGGCGCCAATCAGTCCTGTTCGGCAGGCCGCTGGGGGAAGAGGCCAATGCAGGCGATCATCGCGGCCGCAATGGCAAGCGTTGCGAGCGGGCGGCTCCACGCAAGTCCGCCCTGTGCGAGTGGCTTGTCGAGAAAATCGCCGACTGTCGCGCCCAGCGGGCGCGTCAGGATGAAAGCGGCCCAGAACAGAAAGACCCGGGAGACCGTGGTCCAGAAATAGAATGCGGCAACCAGCGCGAGCACCGCGCTGAACACCAGGGCGGCGCCCTGGTAGCCGAGTCCAGTGTCGCTGGCCGTCCAGTCGCCGAGTGCCGTGCCCAGCGTCTGCGAGAAAGTTATTGTCGCCCAGTAGAACGCCTCGACGCGCGGCGCATTGACCGAGCGCACGGAAACGGTTCCATCAATCCAATGCCACAGCGCGAGCGTGCCGACGACACACGCGAACAAGATGGTGGATCCACCCGCATAGCCGATTCCGAGCGAGCGATCAGCGAAGTCTGCCATCGTTGTTCCGGTGGTCGTGGAGGCAACGATCGTCGCCCAGTACAGTGCGGGATGAAACTGCCTGGCGCGGATCTGAAAAAATATCAGCACCATGAATGTGGACAGAAATATGGCTGTGCCGGTCAGGTAACCGAGCTTCATGGTCATGCTGACCGTATCACCGCCGGTTTCACCCAGCGTCGTGGCAAGTACCTTGATGACCCAGAAGCCCAGCGTGACCGCGGGCACCTTGGCGGGGATCTTTGCGCTGTTCACTTCAACTCGCGTCGATCCGCGGGAACGCGACCCGCGCGACAAGGCCACTGCGGTCCGTTCTGTTGAGCAGCGCGACGCGGCCACCCAAACGCCGCGTCACGGTCTCGACGGTCGAAAGACCCAGTCCGCTTCCCGCGCGAGCATTCCCGGGAATCTGGTAGAAGCGCTCAAACACGCGGGACAGCTCCTGCTGAGGGAGGCCCGGACCTTCATCCGAGATTTCGATGTGCACTTCGCCCGCATCGACTTCGGAACGGATTGCCACGCGACCGCCGGCCGCCGTGTGGCGCAAGGCGTTGTCGGTGAGATTGCCGAAGATCAGCAGCAGATCGCGCGAATCTCCGCGGACTAACGCATGGGAATGGGCGTGGACTTCCAGCGTGATATGCATGGCGGTCGCGATGGCCAGGTGCAGGGCACGAACCTCCAGTAGCGCCTCGTCCACGTTGGTGGTCCGGGAACCGTCGGCTGTCGCCGAGTCGGCCCGCGCCATTGAAAGCAATTGATCCGACAGGCGCGAAGCGCGCTGGATGCCAGCTCGCAGGTCGGCGAGCCGTGCGCTTCGCTCCGCGGGATCCGGCGATCCATCAAGTACGTCGGCTTGCAGCTGCAGGGCGGCAAGTGGCGTCCGGAGCGCATGCGCCGCGTCTTCGATGAAGTGCCGTTCCCGCTGCGCCGCTTCATTCTGCCGCGCCAGCAGGCGATTGATCTCATCCACCAGTGGCGCGACTTCCGTGGGCAGGCCCTGGGACGGCAATGCTTCAATCGCAAACGTGTTGCGCTGTGAGACTGAAGCGGCAACTTCCCTCACAGGCCGCAGCAGCGCGCGGATCACAAAGGCGATCACGATCCCGAGAACCGGGAGCAGCAGCAAACCTGGAAGCAGCGCTGCCAGGGCCGCAGCTTCGGCCTGATCGTCCCGCACGTCGACAGGCTGCGCCACCTCGATGTGGTCGCCATTGGCGGTGATCGTGTACACACGATAGGGCTCCGCATCGAGTATTTCTTCCGAGTAGCCTGGCGTTGCACTGTAATGGTGAGCCAGCGACGGTGTGGACGAATACACCAGCGCGCCGGCGTGGTTCCAGATCGCGATTTCCACGTCGCTATCGATGGATCCGCGCACGTCGGCAGTGCCCGCCCGCTGCGAGGATACAAGCCCGGCAATCTGCTGCAGCTGCCCGTCCAGGAGATGCTTTGCACGCCTGCTGACCTGAAAATAGGCAATGACAGCCGATGCAACGGCGACGCCGGTCACTGCTACCCAAAGGGAAATCAGCAACCGCCGTCGCAGAGATCTCACGAGTCGCTCGCGATGCGCCAGCCCAGTCCACGAACATTTTCGATCAACTCGCTGCCGATTTTCTGCCGCAGTCCGTGCAGCAGGAATTCAATGGCGTTGCTTTCTATGGCGTCGGTCCAGCCATAGATCCGCGCTTCGAGTTGTGCGCGCGAAAGAATGTTGTGCGGCCGCACCATCAGGGCGTGCAGCAGAGCGTACTCGCGGGCGGTGAGCCGGATGGATCGACCCTTGCGGTACACACTGCGCGTGGATGGGTCGAGTTCGAGCGAGTGGGTCTTGAGTCTGGGTTCGAGGCGCCCAACGTGGCGCCGCGCGAGCGCACGAATGCGCGCCTTCAACTCGAGCAACTCAAAGGGTTTGATGAGGAAGTCGTCGGCTCCGAGATCAAGGCCCTCGACCCGATCTGCGAGCGCGTCGCGCGCAGTCAGGATCAGCACCGGGATGTTGTCGCCCCGCATCCGCAATGAGCGCAGTACTTCAATGCCCGACTTGCTCGGGAGTCCCCAGTCGAGCAGTGCGATCTGAAAGTCGTTGCGCTGGTCTTGCAGCGCGAGGTCGGCGCGTTCGCCGTCCCGCACCCAGTCGACGCTATAGCCCTCGTCGGTGAGGCCACGCACCAGGCTGCCACCGATCATCGGGTCGTCTTCTGCAATCAGGATGCGCATCTGGAGCCGCGGTCTGTTCAGGGGCTACGAGTGTTCAACCGCAAACTTAGCAGAGAGTTAGCAAAGCGATAAGCCGCAACTGAGTCTACTCAGATAGAATGAGCGGATGCGGATTCTGTGCTGCGTATTCTTGGCGTTGGGTGCCAGTGCAAGCTCCATCGCGGAGGCGGGCGGCGGCCCGCTGGGCATTGATCACGAATGGTCGCTGGATCAGTCGGGAATCTGGGCGCGCAAATATCAGGTCGGTCTTGAGGTCGGCGTCATCGCAGTGGAAATGGGCGGAGCCCTGTGGCTGGGGAACGATGATCGATTGGGCCATGCGCTCTGGCAGTCAATTGACTCAACAGTGGTTACGGCCCTGGCGGCCGATGCGCTGAAGCTCACTTTCTCCCGGGCGCGGCCTGATCAGGGCAACAACCCCGACCAATGGTTCAAGGGCCGCTGCTGCGAGAGCTTCCCGAGCGGGGAGGTCTCGCTGCAGGCTGCTTTCGTCACGCCGCTGATCATCAATTATCGAAAGGATAAGCCCTGGATCTGGGCGCTCGAACTGCTGCCGATTTACGATTCCATTGCCCGCATGAAGTCCCAGGAGCATTGGCAGACCGACGTGCTGGCGGGCTTCGCGTTGGGTTCCGCAGTCGGATACTGGAGCTCGAGCCGTAAAGTTCCAATCTCGGTGCAAATATTGCCCCGCGGCCTGAGTGTAGGCTACTCCAAGCGCTTCTGAGTCCGGGCCGTAACCTTGCCGCATTTGCGGCGAACTAAACTCCGTACGGAACACCCAGTTGGGACTGGTGATCTACTCCCGTAGTCACCAGCGTATTGGAACAGGTAACACTCAGCCATGACTCTATTGATACTGGCATTTCTTGGCGGCGCACTGACGATCCTGAGTCCGTGCATCCTGCCGGTGCTGCCTTTCGTTTTCGCCCGGGCCGAGCGGCCCTTCCTGAAAAGCACGCTGCCGATGTTGGTGGGTATGGCACTGACGTTCGCAGGCGTCGCGACGCTGGCGGCGGTAGGCGGCGCCTGGGCTGTTCGGGTCAATCAATATGGTCGCGTGGCAGCCCTGATCCTGCTGGCGGCCTTTGCGGCGACGCTCCTGTCGCGGCACCTGGCAGATTTGCTGGCGCGGCCCTTCATCCGGCTGGGCAACCGGCTGTCCGGTCCTGCAACCGGCAATGGCTCGAATTCGGATTCGATCAATTCGCTGCTGCTCGGCGTGGCGACCGGGTTGTTGTGGGCGCCGTGCGCGGGCCCAATTCTCGGGCTGGTGCTGACCGGCGCGGCGATTTCGGGCCCGAACACCCGCACCACTTTTCTACTGGCCGCGTATGCCGCCGGCGCCGCGGGCGCGCTGGCATTGGCCACGCTGGCCGGTGGACGGATTTTCAAGACGCTGAAGAATTCTCTGGGCGCAGGAGAATGGATCCGCCGCGGCCTGGGCGTGGCCGTGCTGCTGGGCGTGGTGACCATCGCCTTCGGCTGGGACACGGGCCTGTTGACCCGCCTGTCTTACGCCAACACCGGTCGACTGGAACAGTCGCTGATCAATGTCTTTGGCACGGCATCGACGCCCAAGGCAATGACCGCGGTGAGTGCTTCGACTCCGCGCAGCGAGGGTGATCTGCCGGCTCTGACTGGCGCGTCGCTGTGGCTGAATTCGGTGCCGCTGACACCTGAGGCGCTGCGCGGAAAAGTGGTGCTGGTCGATTTCTGGACCTATTCCTGCATCAATTGCCTGCGCTCGCTCCCCTATGTAAAGGCCTGGTACGAGCGCTACAGGGATCACGGGCTGGTCGTCATTGGCGTGCACGCGCCGGAATTCGCGTTCGAGAAGTCGCCGGATAACGTGCGTCGCGCCGTTGCAGACCTGGGCATTACCTATCCGGTGGCGCTCGACAACGACTACGCCATCTGGCAAGCCTTCCATAACCAGTATTGGCCCGCGCACTATTTTGTCGATGCGCAGGGCCACATTCGCGGCCACCATTTTGGTGAAGGTGATTACGACGGCACGGAGCAGACCCTGCGCCAGTTGCTGATCGAAGCCGGCAATCAGAATCTGCCCGCGGCGGGAGCGGGCGCGGCAACGCAAAGCGGAATCGAAGCTGCGGCGGACGAAGCGCACATACAGTCGCCCGAAACCTATCTGGGCTATGGCCGCGCCGTGAATTTCACCTCGCCCGGTGGCTTCGCGCTCGATCAGATCAAAACCTATGTCACGCCGTCGACCCTGGACCTGAATCAGTGGGGCCTGGCCGGCAGCTGGTTCGTGCGCAATGAGGATGGCGTGCTCAAGGCCGCGTCGGGTGCGCTCTCGTTCCGGTTCTANNCGCGATCTTCATCTGGTGATGGGGCCGGGCGCCGACGGCAAGCCGGTGCGCTTCCGTGTGACATTGGATGGCGCCGCGCCGGGAGCCGATCACGGCGTCGATATTGCGGCCGACGGCAGCGGCCAGGTCCGCGAGCAGCGGCTGTACCAACTCATCCGTCAATCAAAGGACGTGAAGGAACACACCTTCACCATCCAGTTCCTGGACAGCGGCGTCCAGGTGTACTCCTTCACCTTCGGGTAACGCAGCCAATGAATCGGCGTCATTTCATGTGCTTTGGCATGGCCGCAGTCACGCTCAACAGCGTGCTGGGCAAGGCATTGGCAGACACGCCGTCATTGCCGGCCGCCGATCAGGTGACAATCGAGAACTTCTCGGCATCCGGAAAATCTCTGGGCATCGTGCGCACTGTCAGGACTGTGAAGGTCGACGCGGAGTGGCAACGCCTGCTGTCGCCGCTGGCCTACCGGGTCACGCGACACGAGGGCACTGAGCCCTCGTATTCCGGAGCCTACGCGAGCAATCACGACGACGGCCTGTATCGCTGCATCTGCTGCAACACGGCACTCTATGATTCCAGGGCCAAGTATGAATCCGGCACCGGCTGGCCGAGTTTCTGGCAGCCCATATCAAAGTACAACGTCGTCAAGACCGCGGACTACAGCCTGTTCATGGAGCGTGACGCGATTTCGTGCCGGCTGTGCAACGCGCATCTGGGGCACGTGTTTGAAGACGGGCCGAGGCCAACCGGCCTGCGCTACTGCATGAATTCCGTGGCCTTGAATTTTGTGGCGCGCGCCTGAGCGCGCCTAAGGAGCAAACCGTGACAGAACCCAAATGGCGCGCAGCAACCTGGCCGCTGGTCGGTGTGCTGGTC
The DNA here is from genome assembly GCA_003162555.1 of Gammaproteobacteria bacterium. Lineage (GTDB taxonomy): Bacteria > Pseudomonadota > Gammaproteobacteria > Steroidobacterales > Steroidobacteraceae > FEN-1191. Next base: position 20,914 of record PMNQ01000154.1, read on the forward strand.
GTGACAGGCACTTTCCTGTGGCAGCGCTCGTTGTATGCGGCGGAACAAGCGGTCGTGGTGGCTCCACCCGCGGTCGACATTCCCAAAGCGGCTGGTCCGCTGCAGACCGCTGTGGTCTCGGGTGGCTGCTTCTGGGGCGTTCAGGGTGTGTTCGAACATGTCCGCGGTGTGAGTAGGGTCATTTCCGGTTATGCGGGCGGCGAGCGGGCCACGGCTGACTATGAAAGCGTTTCATCGGGCATGACCGGTCACGCCGAATCGGTGCAAATCACCTTTGATCCCGCCAAAGTGAGCTATGGCGAACTGCTGCGCGTGTTCTTCTCGGTGGCGCATGATCCGACGCAGCTCAATCGTCAGGGTCCGGATTCCGGCACGCAGTATCGGTCGGAGATCTTCTATGCAGATGATTCTCAAAAAAGTGTCGCGGCCGCTTACATTCAGCAATTGAACGCGGCGCATGCACTCCCAGGCGCGATCGTGACGCGCGTGGATGCGCTCAAGGGCTTCTACGCGGCCGAGGGTTATCACCAGGATTTCCTGATCCACAACCCCACGTATCCGTACATTGTCTACAACGATTTGCCCAAGATCGACAATCTCGAGCGCTTGTTGCCAGACTACTACCGCGCTCAACCCGCAACAGTCGCCAATGCAGGAGCAGCCTCAAGATAGGCGGCGGATGCGCGCGCCTGGCCTCAGGCATGGCAGAATGGCCATACACCACGAGGAAACTTCATGAAGGCAGCGTTCCGCGCGTTCACTCTGTCCTGTTGCGCAATGGCCTGTTTCGCAGCGTCCTGTGCGCTTGCGGGCACCAGCCCCGGGCCCGTCGCGTCGGTGCCGTATACGCCGATTCCGCCGCCGGTGGACCGTGCGTTTCCGGGTGAGATCCGCGTGAGCGTGGATGCGTCCGACGTGCAGCGACGTATCGTGCACGTCCACGAAACGGTTACTGGTCTCGGCGCTAACGCCGTGCTTCTCTATCCAAAATGGCTGCCTGGGAGTCACGCGCCTGAAGGGCCGATTGATCGTGTTGCCGGGATCCGGTTTTCAGCCGCGGGAACGCCAATCGCGTGGACGCGGGATCCGGTCAATGTGTGTGCTTTTCACCTGATTGTTCCGCCGGGCGTTCGCTCCGTCGACCTCGATTTTGACTACCTGTCTCCGACTACACCGAAAGTGGGCACTGCGGAAATCAGCCGCGACCTCATGGAGCTGGAGTGGAACGCATTTGCAATGTATCCGGCCGGGTACTTCGCGCGCCAGATTCCATCCCAGGCCAGTATGAAGTTGCCAGACGACTGGAAACTCGCCACGTCCCTGGCAAAGATTTCCAGCGAAGGCACTACAACGCATTTCGAGCGCGTGAGTTTCGAAACGCTGGTGGACAGCCCGGTGTATGCGGGGCGGCATTTCATGCGGCTGGATCTTGACCCGGGCGCCAATGCGCCGTTTTTTCTCAACGTGTTCGCCGACCGCCCCGAGCTGCTGAAGGTGCAACCCGAACAGCTGGCCGCGTACCGCGCGCTGGTGCAACAGGCGTACAAGCTGTACGGGTCACATCATTTTGCACACTATGATTTTTTGCTTGCGGTGAGCGATCAGATCGAGCAGTCCGGACTTGAGCATCACCAATCAAGTGAGCTCGGGGCCGATCCGGAGGCGTTTACCGAATGGGACAAGACCGCATCGGGCCGCGACCTGGCGGCGCACGAATTGACGCATTCGTGGAACGGCAAGTTCCGGCGCCCGGCGGACCTGTGGACACCGAATTACGACGTGCCGATGCGCAACAGCCTGCTGTGGGTCTACGAAGGGCAGACTGAATACTGGGGCAATGTGCTGGCGGGGCGCGCGGGCCTGCGCACGCGGCAGCAGTCGCTCGATCAGTTCGCTGAGCTCGCGGCCTTCTACGACAACCAGGCCGGCAGGCGTTGGCGTGCGCTGGGCGATACCGGTAACGATGAGATCATCAATCCGCGGCGGCCGCAGTCGTGGACCGACTGGCAGCGCTTCGAGGATTACTACGACGAAGGGCTGCTGCTGTGGCTGGAAGTGGATACGCTGATCCGCGAGCGCTCACAGGGCAAGCGCTCACTCGACGATTTCGCGCGTGCCTTCTTTGGCATCAACGACGGCAGCATGACCGTCGTCACCTATACCTTTGATGACATCGTCAAGGCGCTAAATACGGTCGAACCCTACGACTGGGCAGGTTTTCTCGGGCCGCGCGTCAACGGCACGAACCGGCCATCGCCGCTCGGTGGGTTGGCGCAAGGTGGTTACCGCCTGGTGTACACCGACACTGCAAGCGACTATTTCACGACGACCGATACGCAGCACAAGCGCACGAGTCTCGAGTACTCGATCGGCGTGGTCATTGACGAGGGCGACAAAGCCGGCGAACTCCAGAGCGTGCAGTGGGACAGCGCCGCCTTCAAGGCGGGTCTCACCGAAGGCGCACAGATTCTCGCAGTCAATGGCATTGCCTACGATGCCGAGGTGCTGAAGGACGCCATCCGCGCTGCGCATGCCGGCACGGCGCCGATCGAACTGATCGTCCGCACCGGCGAACGCTACCGCGTCGTCAACCTGGACTATCACGGCGGCCTGCGTTATCCGCACCTGGAGCGCGACGCTTCCGTGCCCGCGCGGCTCGATGACATCCTGAGTCCGCGGACATGAGGGCGCGAATCATGACGGCACGGATCTTAACGGCACAGATCATGTTCGCATGTGTGGCGCTGCTGTGGTGCGCACTGCCTGCGCGCGCGGCCGATTCCGGCGCCTTCGATATCGTGATCGCCAACGGTCACATCATCGATGGCACCGGTTCGCCCTGGTACTCGGGCGATGTCGGCATTCGAGACGGCCGCGTGGCCGCCATCGGCAATCTCTCGGCGCTCGCCCGCGCGCGCACCATCGACGCGCACGGCATGGTGGTGGCGCCCGGGTTCATCGACNNCAGGGCATCACCACCGAGATCACCGGCGAGGGCGATTCCGCCGCGCCGCAGACCGACGCGGTCCGCAAAGCATCGGCGCATAAATGCGAGCACTACAGGATTGATTGCGACTGGTCCACGCTGCGGCAGTATTTTGCACATCTCGAAAAGCAGGGCATGGGCATCAATCTCGCCTCTTACGTGGGCGCTACGCAGGTACGCGAGGTCGTACTTGGGTACGATGACCGGCAGCCGACCGCGGCGCAGCTCGACGAGATGAAGCAGCTGGTGCGCGAGGCGATGCAGGATGGCGCAGTGGGCGTGTCCACATCGCTCGAGTACCCGCCCGCTCCTTATGCCGGCACCGAGGAGATCATTGCGCTCGCGACCGAAGCCGCGCGCTACGGCGGCATCTATGCGACGCACATGCGCAGCGAAGGCGATGCGATCATGCAGTCGCTCGATGAGACCTTTCGCATCGGGCGCGAGGCGCATATTCCGGTCGAGATCTGGCACCTTAAGGTGGCCGGCAAGGAGAACTGGGGGCGCATGGGCGAAGTGGTGGCGAAGATCGACGCCGCGCGCGCCAGCGGTGTGGACGTTTCGGCCAATACCTACGCTTACACCGCCTGGTCCAACGATTTGTCAGCTTTCATTCCGCCGTGGGCGCACGACGGCGGCAAGGACAAACTGGTCGCGCGGCTCAAGGATCCGGCGACGCGTGCGCGAATCCGCAAGGACCTGCTCACGCCATCGACCAATTGGGACAACGAATGGAACGAGATCTCCGGACCGCAGGATGTGATGATCACTTCGGTGCTGAATCCGGAGCTGGTGAAGTTCCAGGGCCAGCGCCTGACCGAGATTGCCGCGACCTGGCACAAGGATCCGATGGACGCGCTGTTCGATTTCCTGATCGCCGATCATGCCTACGCGTACTGCGCCGTGTTCGGCATGGCTGAGCCGGATGTCGTTCTGGCACTGCAGCAGCCGTGGGTGTCGATCAACAACGACTCGGAGGGCGCATCGACCGAAGGCCTGCTGGCCCGCGAGCATCCGCACCCCCGCGCCTACGGCACTTTCCCGCGCATCCTGCGCAAATACGTGCGCGAGGAACACAAACTCACGCTCGAGGACGCGATTCGCAAATTCTCGGCGCTCCCCGCGCAGCGCATGCGGCTTGGCGATCGCGGCCTGCTGCGCGAGCAAATGTGGGCGGACGTCGTCGTATTCGACCCGGCAACCATTCGCGACCTGGCCACGTATGACAATCCGAACCAGCTCTCGCAGGGCATGGCCTACGTGCTGGTCAACGGCAAACTGGTCATCGACGCGGGCGCCATGACCGGGCA
>PMNQ01000104.1 GCA_003162555.1 Gammaproteobacteria bacterium
ATCCGCCTGATGGGCGACAAGGTTTCGGCAATCAACCTGATGACCAAGGCCGGCGTGCCCTGCGTGCCGGGTTCCGGTGGACCGCTGGACGATGACAACGGCGCCAATCTGCGCAAAGCGCGCGAGATTGGCTACCCGGTGATCATCAAGGCCTCGGGCGGCGGCGGCGGGCGCGGCATGCGCGTGGTGCATGCCGAAGGCGCGCTGCTGAGCTCGATCGCCGTGACGCGCGCCGAGGCGGCGGCCGCCTTCGGCAACGACCAGGTCTACATGGAGAAATTCCTCGAGCGGCCGCGGCACATCGAATTCCAGGTGATGGGCGACAACTACGGCAACGTGGTCAGCCTCGGTGAGCGCGATTGCTCGATGCAGCGGCGCCACCAGAAGGTGATGGAAGAGGCCCCGGCGCCGGGCATCACGCCCAAACAGCGCGCCAAGATGGGCGAGCGCTGTGTCGACGCCTGCAAGGCCGTCAAGTATCGCGGCGCCGGCACGCTGGAATTCCTGTATCAGGACGGCGAGTTCTACTTCATCGAGATGAACACGCGCATCCAGGTCGAACATCCGGTGACCGAGCTGGTGACCGGGATCGATCTGGTGAAGCTGCAGTTGCAGGTGGCCGCCGGCGAGAGACTGCCGTTCAAGCAGGACGATATCGAGATCCGCGGCCACGCGCTCGAATGCCGGCTGAATGCCGAGGATCCGCGCACCTTCATGCCTTCGCCGGGGCCCATCAAGCTCTGGCATCCGCCCGGCGGCCCGGGCGTGCGCGTCGACAGTCACGTTTACTCGGGCTACAACGTGCCGCCTTACTACGATTCGATGATCGGCAAGCTGATCACGCACGGCGACACGCGCGACACCGCGATTGCACGCATGCGCAACGCGCTGGCGGAGCTGGTGGTCGAGGGCATCAAGACCAACACGGCACTCCACCAGGAAATCCTCGCGCATTCGGCCTTTCAAACGGGCGGCCTCGATATCCATTACCTCGAGCGGCGCCTGGGGCTGAAGTAGCCGGCGGCTTTGGATATGGATTTCCTGGCGCTGAGCTTCGAGCTGCGCGGGCTCGATGCCGCTCGCGCGGAAGGCGCCTGCCTGGCGCTCGGCGCGCACGCGATCACCTACAGTGATGCGCGCGACGATGCCGTGCTCGAACCTCTGCCTGGCGAACTGCGGCTGTGGCCCGCAACGCACTTGCAGGCGCTGTATCCCGCGGACACCGATGCGGCGGCGCTGAGCGCCGGCCTGGCGCGCGAACTTGGGCTGGAGGATGGCCGCATTGAAACGCGGCTGCTGGCCGGCCGCGCCTGGGAGCGCGAATGGCTGCGCGATTTCCACGCGCGGCGCTTCGGCTCGCGGCTGTGGGTGTGTCCTGCGCACGAGCAGGTGCCGGATCCCGCTGCGGTGGTGGTGCGGCTCGATCCGGGACTCGCCTTCGGCACCGGCACGCATCCATCCACGGCCCTGTGCCTGGAGTGGCTCGACGCGCGGCTCGCGCCCGGCGCGCAGGTGATCGATTACGGTTGCGGTTCGGGCGTGCTCGGCATCGCCGCCACGCTGCTCGGCGCGGCGCGCGTCGACGCCTTCGACATCGATCCCCAGGCGCTGCTGGCCACCGCGGAAAATGCCGCCGCGAATGGCATCGGCACGCGCCTTGCGGTGCATGCCAATTCCGCGCACCTACCCACGCAAGTGGATGTGCTGGTCGCCAACATCCTGGCCCGCACGCTGTGCGAACTGGCTGCGGATTTCGCGGGCCGGCTGCGCACCGGGGGTTCGATCGTGCTGGCCGGGATCCTCGCCGAGCAGGCAGAAGTCGTGGCTTGCGTCTATGCTCCGTGGTTTGATATCGCCCCATGCGCTGAGCGCGAGGGCTGGGTGGCCCTCGCGGGAACCAGGAAGAGTTGATGTACACGGTTTGCCCCAAGTGCGCCCTGACGCTGGCCGTGACCGCAGCTGACCTGCGCGCCGGCCAGGGCTACGTGCGTTGTGGGCGCTGCGCCAACGTGTTCAACGCGCTGCTGGCGCTGTCGGAAGAATCGGCGCTTGCCGAGGAGGACCGGGCCAGCGCCACGACCTCGCGTCCCGCACTGACCGACAGCGACCTGGCTGCCGANNCGCCGCCGGAACCCGAACCGCGGCCGGAACCGCGCCCGCCGGCTGCGCCTGCGCTACGCCTGGTCGACAGTCCGCCGCGCCCGCTCCCTCCGCCGGACACGCCCGACGATGATCTCGAGGTCAAGGAATACCCCAGCACCGGCACCTTCGAAACCATCGTGCTCGAAGGCGACACCTTCCTGCAGACCGAGGAATTGATTCCACAGGAAGTGCTCGACAGCGAAATTGCCGATGTATCGCGACGCGCGGCCGCGCGGGGCGACGACTACGACGAAGAGGCCATCGTCGAGGTCGGTTTCAGTTTCGACACCGGCTCCTCGGGCGAGTTTGCACTCGGCGCCAGCGATCTGCCGCGCGAACTGGCGGCGCTGCGCGAGGCCACCGGTGAATTCCGGCGCGAGGCGAACCTGAATGACACCGGCAGCAACCTCGCGCCAGAGCTGTTGCGGGCGGCGCCGTCGGCGCGCTATGGCGTCTGGCTGACCGCCGGCTCGGTATTGCTGGCGCTGACGCTGGGCGTGCAGGCGATCAATCACTGGCGCAACGACCTGGCCACGCGTGCGGGCTGGTACGGGCCCTTGAGCTACATGGCGGCGCGTTTCGGTGAGCCGCTCCGTCCCAACTGGGATCTCAACGCCTACGAAGTGCGCCAACTCGGTGCGACGATGGAAGGGGGCGATCAGCACGCGCTACGCGTGCGCTTGAGCCTGGCCAACCACGGCTCGCAGACGCAGGCGCTACCGTTGCTGAGCCTGACGTTGCTCGACCGCTACGGCAAGGCGGTCAGCAACGGTGAACTCCAGCCCGCCCAATACCTGCCGGCATCGCTGCGCGGCCAGCAGTTCATCGCGCGCGATCAGCGCATCGATACGGAAGTGCGCGTGCAGGATCCGTCGCAGCAGGCCTCCAGCTTCGAGCTGGATGTGTGCATCGCGGCGGCCGGCGGCGGCGTGCGTTGCGCCGGCGACACCTCGCTGGTCGCCGGATCGCCATGAGCCTGTCGATCGGCAGGCACACACTCGCCGGGCGGGTACTGCTCGCGCCCATGGCCGGCGTCACCGATCCGCCGTTCGGCGCGCTGTGCACGCAGTTCGGGGCCGCGCTGGCCTGCGGCGAGATGCTGAGCGCCGACCAATCGTTGTGGCATACGGCGAAATCGCGCCGTCGCATGGCGGCAGCCGTCACCGCGACGCGGACCGTGGCCGTGCAGCTGGCCGGGAGCGATCCAGAGCAGCTGGCCGAGGCGGCGCGGCGTCAGGCCGGCGAAGGCGCCGACATCATCGACCTGAACCTTGGGTGTCCCGCGAAGAAAGTCTGCGACAAGCTGTGCGGATCGGCGCTGCTGGCGGATGAGCCACTGGTGGAACGCATCTTCGCCGCGCTGGTGCGCGCCGTGGATGTGCCGGTGACGGTGAAAATCCGCACCGGACCCGACCCCGAGCGGCGCAACGCCACGCACATCGCGCAACTGGCCGAGCGCGCCGGCCTCGCGGCGGTCGCCGTGCATGGCCGCACGCGCGCCGACCGCTTCCAGGGTCAGGCGGAATACGATTCGATTCGCGCGGTGAAACAGGCGGTGCGCATTCCGGTCATCGCCAACGGCGACATCGGCACGCCGGCACAGGCGGCGGCGGTGTTAGAGCACACCGGCGCCGACGCGGTAATGATCGGCCGCGCCGCGTTGGGCTCACCATGGATTTTCCGCGATGTCAATTCATTCCTGCGCGCGGAAAAAATTTCGTCACCACTCTTGCGCACATCGATCGCAACGATCATCCTTCAACACCTCGAATCCCTGTACGCGTTTTACGGCGAGTACACCGGGGTCCGGATGGCACGAAAACACCTGGCCCGATATTGTGAACTGCGGCCCGAGACGCGAGCGGCGCGCTCCGGACTCCTGGCGGCGGAGGATTCCGCGTCGCAGTTTGCACTGGCCCGACGGGTTTTCGGTATGGAATCGGCGGCGACGGATTGCGAAGAACTACAACGATGAACCGGATCGCAGGCAAAGACCTACCCTTGCGCACCCACACTGAGCGCGTGCTCAGCGACTACTTTTCCAACCTCAACGGCCATCGCCCGGCGCGCCTGTACAACCTGGTGTTGCGCGAAGTCGAAGAGCCGCTGCTGCGCGCAGTGCTCGACTACGCCGACGGCAACCAGAGCCAGGCCGCGGAAATCCTCGGCATCACCCGCACCACGCTGCGCAAGAAGCTGCGCACCATGGGGCTGTCCGAATAAAACCGGCATGGCGATCGCCCGCGCACTGCTTTCAGTCTCGGATAAACAAGGCCTGACAGATTTTGCCCGCGCACTCGAGCGTCGCGGCATCGAGTTGCTGTCCACCGGCGGCACCGCCCAGGCACTGCGCAACGCAGGCATCGCCGTGCGCGAAGTGGCTGATTACACAGGCTTTCCAGAGATCATGGGTGGACGCGTCAAGACGCTCCATCCGCTCGTCCACGGCGGCCTGCTCGGACGGCGCGGTACCGACGAGGCGGTCATGGCCGAGCATGGCATCGGCGCGATCGACCTGCTGGTGGTCAATCTGTACCCCTTCGCGGCCACCGTCGCGCGCGCCGACTGCACTTACGCCGAGGCCATCGAGAACATCGACATCGG
>PMNQ01000169.1 GCA_003162555.1 Gammaproteobacteria bacterium
CTGGCGCTGCGCTTCCGATTCATGCACAACATTGATGTTGGGTACTGCAGCCATGGTGATGCGTGGGCTCCGTGCGGTGGTGTCAGTCACTGGTAACGCGACTTGTACAGGACAAGGGTGGCAATGACTGCGGCGAAGGTGGAACAGGCGGAGAACAGCATCAATCGCGACGACCAATGATTGAACCAGGCGTGGAACCCGTCGAGATCACGCCGCAGCGTCGTCTTTTGCCGTGTCCACGCCTGGCGATCCGGAAAGAAGCACGCCATGATCTTGGTGATCGAGCCGGCCACCTGGTTGTAGTACATCAGCGGCACGAACAGTGCCTCGATCGGATGTCCGGCGGCGCGCAGCGTCAGGCACATGACGCAGCGCGTTGCGCCGATCCAGACCACGAAGGCGATCAGAAAGTGGAAGTCGTAGCGGATGCTGGCCACCAGTGCCGCGCTGAGCCCCAGCAGGCCGGTCCACATCTGCGCGCGCTGATCCCAGAGCAGATAGTAGGCAAACCAGCCGAGGCGCGCGGGACCGAGCCGGCGCGCGCGGCCATTCTGCCGCATCGAGTTGCCATACCAGCGAAACATCAGCTGTGTGCTGGTGGCGAGAAAGGATGGATTGGGTGGGTGTTCGATGGTCTGAATGGCCACATCGGGCACGTAGAAAGTGCGCCAGCCCAGCCGCACCACGCTGAACCATGACGACTTGTCGTCGCCAGTCAGGAATGGAAAGCGGCCCAGGCGCCAGTGTTCGAGTGAGTCATGTTCGACATCCGCAATGAAGCGCGGATCGGTCGCGATCGACGCCCGAAACAGCGAGGTGCGCCCGGTCAGCGTCAGGACGCGCCGCGTGAGCGCCATCGAGCACATATTCAGGTGGCGTTCCGCGAACCGCAGTCTGTGCCAGGTGCTGACCAGGCGCCCGCCCTGAACCGAACAGTACTCGTTGGTGGTCATTGCGCCGACATCGGGCAACAGCTGAAACAGCGGCGCACATTCGCGCACCAGGCCGCGATGCAGGACCGAGTCGCCGTCGACGACCACCACCAGCGCGCGCTCGTCAGCGCCGGCGCGCGAAATGGCGCGCAAGCCGTGTGCCAGGCCATCTCGCTTGCCGGTGCCTGCAATGCGCACGAATGTCAGTCGCACCTGGGCGGGGGGCGCGCGGCGCTGCCAGAGCGCGCTGATGAGCAGCTGGTCGCCCAATTCGACAATCGAGGCGACAATCGTGACCGGGCAGCCGCAGTCAATCGCCTCGTCGATGATGGCACGGTACACCGCGGCAGTCGTCAGGGCGTCGATCCTGAAGCTGGTCGCCAGAATGTAGACATGCGAGGGCATCGCCGACGCGCCCAGCGCATCCGCCCGGCGGCGCAGACGCGGGAACCTCACGTTGAGAAACCACATCGCGCGCACGAAGTGGATGGCGCGCACCGTGTAACGCCATACCCCAACGAGTCCGATCGCCAGCAGGAAGTGTGGGTGCCCGTAGACGAGGGCCGAGGAGGGCAACAGCAAGCCGAGCGCCATGATTGCGGCGAGCAGCAGCAGCCAGTCGGCCGCGTTGCGCCAGCAAACCAACGACCAAATTGGCCCAGCCGCGTTCGCCATCGGCAGCCGCCCCGCGATCAATCGGCGGTGCGGGGCACCATGCGGTAACCACGCCTCACGATAGTCATTATTATCAGCACTCCCTGAATCACCACCGCCATTGCCGGCCAGGCAGAGAGCGGCTCCTTATGCTGCCCGCGGCGCAGCCGCGCGTCAGTACGGTAACGCACATAGTTGCGGTGACCGGGTGGTTAATATCCGCGGTTCGGATTTGCACGAGGTGGCCAACCCGGGTTGGCCGGAGCAAGAGATGCGGCTTAGCGTGTTCGGCCTGGGCTATGTGGGAGCAGTGTCGGCGGGCTGCCTGGCTTCCAGAGGTCACCAGGTCGTTGGTGTCGACCGGCAAGAAACCAAGGTGTCACTGCTCAACAGTGGCCGCTCGCCCATCATTGAAACGCGCATCGACAAAATGATCGAAGCGGCGCACGCGGCCAACTTGCTGCGGGCCACGGTCAATGCCGCGGAGGCCGTTCGCGACTCCGAAATGTCGCTGATCTGCGTCGGGACGCCGAGCGAAGCCAACGGCAGCCTCAATCTCNNCCGGAGTTCCTGCGCGAGGGCACCGCCGTCGAGGATTTTCATCACCCGCCGAAGACCGTGATCGGCGAACTGGCAGGACGCGGCGGCGAGGCGGTGCTGGCATTGTACGAGGGCATCGACGCACCGGTGTTCCGCGCGACCCTGGAGGTTGCGGAGATGGTCAAGTATGTCGACAACGCCTGGCATGCCATCAAGGTCGGCTTTGCGAACGAAGTGGGGTCGATCTGCAAGGCGATGAAGATCGACAGTGGCGAGGTCATGGACATCTTTTGCAAGGACACAAAGCTCAATATCTCGCCCTACTATCTGCGTCCTGGGTTCGCATTTGGCGGCTCCTGCCTGCCGAAGGACGTCAGGGCACTCCGCTATCGCGCCAGGACACTGGATGTCGAGGTGCCGATTCTGAACGCGATCCTCGCCAGCAACGAAGCCCACATACAGCGCGGCATTGATCTCGTGCTGCGCCAGGACAAGCGCAGAATTGGTGTGCTTGGCTTCAGTTTCAAGTCGACCACGGATGACCTGCGGGAAAGCCCGGTCGTGGAGCTTATCGAGCGCTTGATCGGCAAGGGCTATGAATTGTCGCTCTATGATCGCAACGTGAATCTGGCGAGATTGACCGGCGCGAATCGCGACTACATTCTCAATCGGATTCCGCATATCTCGGCGTTGATGCGCGAAAGCATTGACGAAGTGCTGGCTCACTCGCAGGTGATCGTCGTGGGCAATCCGGCCCGGGAGTTTGACCAGCTTGCCACCAAGGTGCGTCCCGAGCAGATCGTGGTGGATCTGGTACGGCTTGGGGGCGCCTTCGACGGCAAGAACTATCAGGGCATCTGCTGGTAGGGCCGACCTGCTCGTAACTGTCAGTCAGTGGGAGTTGCGATGCCGCTTGTCGCGCATTGCAGCAGAACATTACCAGTGCGTCTGTGCGGATTCGAACATACCTGCGGCAGAAACTGGCGTATACGTTTGGCGATGCTGCAAGAATTCCTTGCAACCAACAGTGATGATCTGATCAACCGATGCCGGCAAAAGGCACTTCGGAGGCGCGGCCCTTCGCTCACCGGAACGGCTTTGGAGCACGGCGTTCCGGTGTTTCTCGATCAATTGATCAGAACCTTGCAAGTCGAGTGTTCAACCAAGCCCATGGGGAGCCATGCGGGTTCCGCGCGCCCGGGTAATGGTGCGGCAAAGCGCACCGAAATGGGCAACTCCGCAGTGTTGCATGGCCGCAGCTTCATGCATCAGGGCTTTACGGTGGAACAGGTGGTCCGCAGCTATGGGGACGTGTGCCAGTCGGTCATGGATCTCGCCTTCGAACGACATGAGCTCATTTCCATCGAAGAGTTTCGAACGCTCAACCGGTGCCTGGATGACGTGATCGCTGACGCCGTCACTGAATACTCACGGCAGCTGGGCAGTGACGCCGAAGCCAGGCACGTGGAGATTCTAAATGAGCAAATGGGGCTCTTGAGCAGTGAGTTGCTCGACTTGCTGCAGACGGCGACTCTGGCAATTGCCGCGATCAAGGTGGGAAACGCGGGCTTGCGTGGCGCTACCGGCACGCTGCTGGATCGTTGCATGATGACAATGCGCGAGAAGATCGATCTCGCGCTCGCCACTGCTCGTGTTACGGCTGGAATGCCTTTACGGCACCGGCTCATTTCTCTTGCTGATTTTGTCGGCGATATCAAGAGTTCCGCGATGCTCGAGGCGCAGGCGTCGGGATGCGTGCTGATTGTTCCGGACGTGGACCGGGAGCTTGCCATGGACGTTGATGCGGATATGCTGGGCATTGCAGTCGCGAAGCTGCTTGAAAATGGCTTCAAGTTCACCAATGCTGGCACCGCGGTTTCACTCAGCGCCTATGCGGCATCGGATCGCGTTCTGATTGAGGTCGCAGATCACTGCGGCGGTCTCGGTGCGGGCGCTGCTGAGAATATGTTTCGGCCGTTCAGCCAGAATGGCGAGGATCACTCAAAGTTTGTGCACGGGCTCTCGGTGTGCCAGCGCACCGTGGAAGCCAACAATGGCATTCTTCGCGTTCAGGATATTCCCGGTGCCGGCTGCGTATTCACCATTGACCTGCCGCGGCACTCGATGTAGCCGTGAGAGATGTGAACCGGTGTCGAGCATTGTGAAGCGCGAAACGCCAGCGTCAGACCAGCACGGCCTGAACTGGCCGGCGCAGCGAGGAGGGCATGGGCGGTCCACGACCAAACCGCACGACCAGATCGGGGCGCCGGCCGGTCAATCCTAATGCCGCCGCGAACTGCGGCCGCACCGCCTGCACTTCCACCGGCTGGTTCACAAACGCATTGCGGATGCCGAGCGCCGTTGCCTGCAGCGCAAAGCGCTCATAGCAGCGGCCGACTTCAACCCAATGCGCCTTGTCGGCGGACTCGCCCACGAATACGGCGATACCGGCAGAGCTGCGAAGCTGCCGCGCATATTTGTCGTTCTCGTCCTTCGGCCTGAACAACCAGTCAAAGGCCAGATCGCCAAGCCATGTGGGTATGTTCGGGTTTCCCGAAGTGGCGCTGTAGAGCCCGTCTCGCGTGCGAGCCGCCTCGGCGCCATTGAAGCGAATCCAGCTCTTGAGTTCCCGGACGAATGCCGGGTCCGCCATCTGGGCGGTATTGGCCTGCACGACGTAGTCCAGCACATTTTCAACCGCGGGGCGCCCGGTGATCAGCAGCATTCGCACATCGCTGGATGTGCCGACGCGCTCGAGCAGGCTGAGTTCCTCGTTGCCCAGCGGCTTCGAGTCGTAGCCACCTCTCGTGCACTGGCGCGCGGGAATGGCATCGAACAAGGGCGAGACCTCGGCGCTTGTGGGTGCCAGCGCGACACGGATAGTTTCGCGCGTGGCGTCGAAGGCGGCCTCGGCCTTGAGCCCATGGGCCAATGCGGCATGGACAAGGTTCTCGGTGGCACAGCCCAGCGACACGAAGACGTGATGGTCGTCCGGGTCCACCGCAGGGCAACGCCGTCGTGAGTCCGGCAGGATGGTGATCGCTTTGGGCTCGAGCGCGAACTTCCAGCATTGGGTGTTGTGACTGGAGGGCGCCAGCGTCGCGCAGCGGACGAGTTCGCGGCTGAGGGCTACGCCTTCGGGGTCAGCCACAGGGCCGGCGCGCCTGATTTGCGCAGCAACTGCTTCGTAACCATTCGGGTCAGGCGCTGGCGCGCACGCCGACAACAGCGATGCCCCGCCAATCACACTGGGCGCCAATGCGACGAATCGCCGACGAGAAATATTGACCACGCCAGGCTCCGCTCTGTGCAGCCACGACGCATTGCCGGTTTCGATCGGTGCTTGAATGAGTCAGCCCCCAGCTGGCAGGCCGACGCCTTGCGTCAGCCCCACCACTATCAAGATCACACCTATGCCAAGGGCCGTGAATCCGATTAACTCCAGGGTATGCCCACGATTGAATTCCCGTTTTTGAATCGACGCGATCTGGTCAATGGCAATCGACTCATGCTTACCGTGGATGACCTTGGGTTCAATCGATGTCACGGTAAATTGGTAAACCTTGTTGTCGACAGTCTCAATCTTCACGCGGTCGCCTGACTTGAGGATCTCGCCGGAAGCGAGGCCCTGCTGCAGATCGGAGGGGCGGCCAGTGATCGGCCGGAGCGACGTACATCCGGCCACGCAGATGATCAATATCGCAACAGTGAAGCGCTTCATTGGATCCTCCCTGGAGAGCCCACGACGCGCAAAGCATGCGTGATGCGACGGGACGCGACGAGCAGGATTATACGACAGCATACTGCGCGCCTGTCTGTTGCACGACCAATGACGGCAACCCGGAAAGCAATCCGGCACAATTACATACCGCTATTGGCCGATAGCTTCCGTACGCCGCGTGTCAGGCCGAGAGCTTCCTTCGAGGGATAGAGCTCGTGCATGACCAGCACGGCTACTTCCCTACGTTGGCCGCCAGATGAGCCGGATACCGATCACCCTGCACCGGTATCCGCGCGAACACGTCGTCAATCTGGCGCAGGTCCGCGGCGCTCAGCTCGATGGCCGCAGCGCCGACGTTTTCCTGCAATCGTTCGATCCTGGTGGTGCCTGGAATCGGCACGATCCAGGGCCTCTGCGCGAGCAGCCACGACAGCGCAATCTGCGCGGCAGTGGCGTGCTTCGCCGCTGCAAGAGCAGTGATGCTCGCGACCAGCGCCTGATTGGCTTTGCGATTGTCGGCCGCGAAGCGCGGCAACTGGTTGCGGAAGTCGTCCTTGGAAAACGGCGTCTGTTCGTCAATCTTCCCGGTGAGAAAGCCCCGGCCGAGCGGGCTGAAGGGCACGAAGCCGATGCCCAGTTCTGCGCACAGGGGCAGAATTTCCGCTTCGGGACCGCGCCACCACATCGAGTATTCGCTCTGGATCGCGGTTACGGGTTGCACGGCGTGGGCGCGGCGAATGGACTGCGCACCGGCTTCCGACATACCGAAGTGCTGCACTTTGCCCGCTCGGATCAGCTCCTTCACGGTGCCCGCTACGTCTTCAATCGGCACGCCAGGATCGGTCCGATGCTGGTAAAACAGATCGATCCGGTTGGTCCTCAATCGCTTAAGGGCCGCATCCGCCACCGCCCGGATCCGCTCGGGTCTGCTGTCGAAGCCAGCGGACGAGTCGCCGTCCTTGAAGCCAAACTTTGTGGCGATCACGACCTGCTCGCGAATTGGCGCGAGCGCTTCGCCGACAAGTTCCTCGTTCGTGCCCTGCCCGTATGCCTCCGCGGTGTCGAAGAAGGTGACACCTTTGTCGAAGGCCTGGCGGATCATGGAGATCGCTTTCTGTCGCTCCTGCGCGGGCCCGTATCCGTAGCTCAAGCCCATGCAGCCGAGGCCGAGGGCCGAGACCTCCAGACCGTTGGTGCCTAACATTCGCTTCTGCATGGCCAGATCCTCTCTCAAACGCGCTATCGCTGGCGTGCCTGACCGCTTCCGGGGCCGAGCCTTGCTCTAGTCCGCCTGCCCAGTATCACATGCACGGGCAACGCGGCTGAGGCAACCAGGCCCACGGTCCAATGCGCGATGCTGATGAACGCGCGCGCCCGATCTCCGCCCACGTAGTACAGGCCGTAAGCGGTCAGTGTCAGCACACCCACCACCACGAGCATCACGATGCCGCTCGGTCGATTGATGTGCTGGCGCCAGCCGGCGCGAATGTGTTGCGGCCACAGCGCGCCGAAGGCGAGCAGAAATCCCATCGCGGCCGCGCCGTGAACGCGCAGCCACCACGGTTCCGAAGGATTGGGTGCGCCGGGAAAATCCGCCGGACCGTGCAGAAAATAATGGCCGACCAGCCAGCCGATGCCGGAGACGAGCAACAGCACGCTGCTGAGATATAGCCAGCGCCGGTGGCCCGGCCGCAATTTGAGCGAGGGCCGGTGGAGATGCCGCCTCACCGGGCGGCAGTCCTGCCAGAAGTGAACTTGAGCACCTGCGCTGCACTCCCTGCTGCAGGCGGCGGCCGCAGCCACTCGCGGCCGCAGGCGAGCAACCCGTGTCGGTCGATGATCACGGCCTGGGCGTTCAGGCACTGAAGCATGCCCAGCACCGCCTGCGGCGCCAGCCGTACGACCTTCGTCAGGGCATCGGCTGTCATGCAGTCGGCGGCGAGCACACTAATGCTGCGTTCCCATTCAATGCAAGTCCCGCGATTCGGATCGACCAGCGCATCCATACGCGCCCCGTCGATCTGCAATCCGCAGTAGTAACCCGCGGATGTAGCGATCGACGCATCGCTGATTGTGCCCAGATAAAAGAATGCGGTGAGTTCGTCGGGCGCGCGCACGTGGATCGGTTGCGGTTCGCCAAAACAGCGCAGATCGCCGCCGGCATTGACGACCGCGCTGGCAACGCCGTGCGCGCGTAGTTCGTCGATGGCGCGATCCACGGCGTAACCTTTCGCGATGCCGCCCAGATCAATCCACCCCGGACGCCGCCAGCGCACCCGTGCATCCGGCAGCAACTCGAGGTCTCGATACGTGGTGCCAGGCGCAGGTGGACGCGCCGCAACGCGGCTTTGCGGCTTGGGTAGAAACTGATTTTGCACCAGGCTCGCCGCGGTCGCGATGTCGAAAGCCCCGCCGCACAGGTCGCCGAGCATGCGGGCGGCGCTCAGCACCTCGTAGGTCTCGGCATGAACGCTGAGCACTTCGCCGGCGAGCGCCGCATTGATGCGCGACACATCGCTCCGTTCATCGTGGAAGCTCATGCGCCGCTGCACCCGTTCGACGGCGGCGAAGGCCGCGTCGATCGCGGTGTGGAGCGCCGCCGCATGCAGCGTGGCCGTGGCGCGCACTTCCACCAGCGTGCCGAGCAGCGGGCGCGCGCGGCGCTGCGTGCGTTCAGCGTGCTGCGATGGCGATTGCATAAGTGGCCAGCAGGCGGCGGATGCCGTCGGTGACGTGCTGGCAGGAGAGGGTGGCGCCGCTGATGTTCTGGATATCGCGGCCGCTCTGCACCGCATCGCCGTGGTGACGGCCGACGAACTGCCCGCGCCAGTGCGCGTTGCGCACCTCGCCGCCGTAGGCCTCGCGGTACTCGAGGATCTCGACCTGGCGCACGCCGCCGTCCGCGCCGAGCGCGACCGCGTAGGTGATCAGATCATGCTTGCCGATCACGGCATCGACGAAGAAATAACCGTCGTCCGCTTTCCAGGCACGGAGCGAGCCGGCGTAAACCTTCACGCCCGAGTCGCGCTCGATCGCCGCGATCTGCTCGGCGTTCAGCAGCAGCGGCATGGGCGTCAGCGTGCGCCCGGCGAACATGAGCTGCTGCGCCTGATCGACGCTCATGTACACCAGCGCGTATACAGGTTGGCACGTAATCGCCGCGGCGACGGGCAGGACGATTACGCGGGCGCCGGGAATCATGCTCAGCTCCTCAAGACTCAGTAGTTCAGACCCAGTCCCAGGTCGAAGCGCGTCAGGTCCGTGTTGGCATCGAAACTCTGGTAGTCGGCCTTGAGGACCACGTGCGGTGTCAGATAGAAGTTTGCGCCCAGCGTCCACACGCGATCGTGCGGCAGCGGCCAGGGTTTGCCATCGCTCGCGAGTCCGCCCGGCACGGTCGTGTAGCCGGTCGGGATGCCGTCGTACGAGTTGCCCATGTCGTAGTGTTCCCAGCGCGCGAAGGGCGCGAGCTTGTAGCCGTTGTGCTGCCACACCGTGTACGCGCCCTGCAGATAGTAGCCGAGGAAACTCGCGGGCACCGGATTGGAGGCGCCGGTGTTGATGATATTGTAGGTCGCGGTGTTGGAGATCTGGCCGTGTGCGTATACGGCCGACAGATCCGCGGCGCCCGGCGTCCAGCGCACATGCCCTTCCCACAGCGTTACGCGCTGGTCCGGGAGTCCGGCCGGAACACTCGGTAACGCGGCCTTGCCGGTGAACACGCTGGCGCCAGCCAGCAGGCCTGGCACGCCGCTGTAGTTCAGCGAAACGTACTGCGACAGTTTCTGGCCATTGGCCAGGCTCAATTCCTGGTGCGTCGCCTGCAACGGCCCGACGCCGTTGTTGATCAGGTCGAGCGCGGTGCGGTACTGCGGATCTTCGGGATTGATGTCCCAGCCGCCGAGATTCATGCCGGTTGTGAGCCCGACGTCCCAGGTGAGACCGCTCTGCGTGCTGCCATGCAGGGCGACGCCGCCTTCGCGCCAGGTGCTGGGGATGATCAGCGTCTCGACGAAGTTGCGCTGCACGCCGTAGAAATTGGTGGGCTCGTGATGCTCGTTCAGCAATCCGGCCGGGATCAGGAACAAGCCCGCCTTGATGCTGGCCACGGACGAGAGCTGGTGGTCGACGTAGAACTGCTCGACCTCGAACTCGCCCGCGTCATCCGCCGAGGCCACGCCGTGTTCGACCTCGTACTCGGAGTTGAACACCGTGCGATCATCGAACCGGTAACCAATGCCGAACACCGCGCGCGCCAGATCGAACTGCGTCAATGCGCCATCATGCGTCGGATGCGTGTAGTAGACCTCGCCGTAACCCCAGAGGCTCAGGTTTTCGGAGATGCCGCCGGACGGCGCTGCCGCGGCGGCGACTTGCGCCTGCGCAGTTTGCTGCTGTTGCGCGGCGAGCGCCTCGTTCTGCGCCTTGAGCTGCTGCAGTTGCGTCTTCATCACGTCGAGCTGCTGCTGCATGAGCTCGACCTGCTGCTCGAGCTTCTGCTCAGTACTGGAGCCGGCGCTCGTCGCATCGGCAGCGTACGAGGCCGCTGCGGGCAGCAGCGCGGCAGCAATCAGGATCAGCGTGGACCGGGTGTTCAATGCGGCGGGCTTCATGGAGTGCAATCCTCAAGGTGAAAGAGCGGCGGCCTGGCACTGCGCGGGCAGCGCCTGGGCCGTGGGGTTCTGCGGGTCGTAGCCGTCCGTGAGCGTGCACAGGAAGGCAATCACGTCGTTGATCTCGGTGGTGCCCAGCGCGGGAGTTTCGCCGATGTGGCGGTTGTAGGGAATTTCCAGCGTATTTACGTTGCCCACGTAGAGCGCATCGCTCCCGGGCACATTGATGTTGACGATGAACTGGCCGCCATAGGCCGCCGGCAGATCATCGAACTTGGTGACGCTGCCGTCGGCGGCAGTCGGATAGAACTCTTCCGGTTTGGTATCGCGGCGCACGTAGAATCCGATCGCATCCTTCAGCGTCGCGAAACGGCCGTTGTGGAAGTAGGGCGCAGTGGTTGCGATATTGCGCAACGTCGGCACCTTGAACGCGCCGCACAGGCCGGAAGTGTTGAGGCCGCCGTTGTTCCGGAACGGCCCGCAGAGCCCTAAATCGTAGTAATCGTGCGCGCCGTCGTCGCTGTTGATCGGCGTGTAGCTTTGCGCCGTGGCTGGATTGTTGGCGTGAATCGCAGCGTTCCGCGGCACGCCCAGGTTGTCGTAGCTGAAATCGGTGAACAGCGGCCGTGTGTTGCCATCCGCCGTGGTGCTGGGATGGCATCCGGCGCAGTTTCCCTTCGATGGATCGTTGAACAAAGCCAGCCCACGCAGCTCCTGCGCGCTCAGCGTGGCCTTGCCGCTCTGAAAGAAATCGTACTTGCTGCTGAAGGGATGAAAATCGTTGCTCTCGATCTCGAAGGCCGCGAGCGCCGCGCCCATGCGTTTCAGCGCCGTGTCCGGATCATCGAGCACGCCGGCGCCGTACAGCGCTTCGAAATCTGCCAGATAGGGGCGGGTGCGGAGTTTGGCGATCACCGCGGCCGCATCGGCATTCGCCATCTCGAAGGGCGTGGTGAACGGATCGATCGCCTGATCAGCGAGCGTCCCAGCGCGACCGTCGCGGAAGAAACCGCCGTTCGGGCCACCATCGCTGTCGAAGAAGAAATCGGGCGAGAACGACAGGTACATCAGCGAGGGCGTGTCGCGGAATCCGGGCAGATCCATGTTGGGGCCGCCCAGCGGCACTGTTGATCCGTGATCAGGTCCCGCGGCCGTCCGATCAGCGGTGAATGCGAAGGCTGCGACATGGCAACTGCCGCAGGACTGCGTGCCGGAAACTGACAGCGCCGTGTCGGCGAAGATCTTCTTGCCGAGCTCGGCCGCGGCGGACAGTCCATCACCGGTGCCGGGCTGGCCGCTTCCGCCGCCGCTGGTGCTGCCGATGCCACCGCCGCAACCGGTCAAAACGGCGGCCAGAAACAGCATTGGCAGCAGCGCCCGAGCGCTCGCGGGCAAGGAATGGTTTTGGGTTTGCATCTCGGCCATCACGCCCTGGTTATCGAGTATCAATCTTATATGCGAATAGTTCTCATTTGCAATATGGCGACATAACGCCCCGAGCGAGGCCCTCCTTGGGCTAGCTGGCAATCCCGGGCTGGATTGGTTGTAATCCGGCGTTCGCGAGAGTTGGAACTAAAACAAGATCAAAGGAGGGGACATGAGCCGCCAAACCGCCCGAATCGCTATCCTCGTCACGGCCGCGACGGCTGCCGCGCTAGCCGCCTGCGGCAAGGCACCCGATACCACCGAGTTCGTGCAGGCCTGCGTCAAGACCCAGGCCACGCAGCAGCAGTGCGAATGCGCCGCGAAGGCGGCCGCGTCCAAGCTCTCGCCCGATCTGTTCAACGCGATGGTGTACGACATGCAGGGCAAGCGGCAGGAGCTTGCTGCGATCTCCGACAAGATGAGCTTCGATGAACGCGCCTCGTTCGCGCAGAAGCAGTTCGAGATCATGGGCCAGTGCCTGAAGGACAGCTGAGCCGCGCGCAGCAACCACGCCTGCGCTGCCCGATCGGCGCGGTCCGCTGGTTGCGCTACGCACTCGCGCTCGGCGCGGTGATGGCCGCGCAAGCGGCGCGTACCGCACATGCGGCACCCGCCGCGCAGATCGCGCCGTTTCCGGGCTACACGCTGCGCGATGAGCAGCGGCGCGACCGCTTCCTCGTGCAACGCTGGGTGAGCGCGGATTCGCCCGAGGTTTCGCCCGCCGGAGTCTGCGACTGCATTGTCAATGTGTATGTCGGCAATCGCCTTGTGCTCAAGTTTGGCACGCCCGGCGACATTTCGGCGATCACGATCGATGAGGCCACCGGAGGCGACCTGGACAGCGACGGACACACAGACCTGGTCGTGTCGACGTGGAGCGGCGGCATGCACTGCTGCTACTCGGTGCGCGCCTATTCGATCGCGCGCAAAGTCCGCACACTGTTGTCGCTCGACACCGGCGATTGCGGACCGGGAGAGTTCAGCGACCTCGACCACGACGGCGTGAGCGAATTCCTGAGCTGCGACGGATCCTGGAAGGATCGCTACTGCAGCTTCGCGCTCGCGCCATTCCCGACCGTGGTGTACGCGTACGACGCCGCGCAGCGCCGCTACCGCATTGCCACGCCAAAGTACGCCCGGCATTTTGATGTAGAGATCGCCACGGAACGGGCCGAGGCCGAGCGACAAATCCAGCAGGGTGCCCCGGCCGATGCCGGCGACACCAAATGCGCCGTGCTGCATCCGGCGCTCGGACTCATATATACGGGGAGACTGGCCGAGGGCTTAGGCTTGATCAGCCGGCTCTATCACGGCGCCGATCTGGACATGTTTTTGAAGGAAACCGAGGCCGCGGT
The DNA here is from genome assembly GCA_003162555.1 of Gammaproteobacteria bacterium. Lineage (GTDB taxonomy): Bacteria > Pseudomonadota > Gammaproteobacteria > Steroidobacterales > Steroidobacteraceae > FEN-1191. The sequence continues at coordinate 13,241 of PMNQ01000169.1, forward strand.
CCGCGCCAGCCCGCTGTGGGTGCCCTAAGTAGCCGGCGGCCGCCCGCCGGAGTTGCTCAGGCAGGCCCTTTCCGCTTTAATGCGCGCCCTGCACCCGGCCGCGTGGCTGGTGCAATCCGTTTCGTTTTCGGCGCGCCTGTAGCTCAGTTGGATAGAGTATCTGGCTACGAACCAGAGGGTCGGGAGTTCGAATCTCTCCAGGCGCGCCAACTAATTCAAGGGTTTGCACAACACCACACCCTTCGGAATTTCAGCGTGTGACGGATTTGTGCCATTGACGGCATCTATCACCACGCGCAGCGCACGCAGTCGATCCGCAAACGGAGCTAAAACCCGCTTTACTCTCACCCCGGGACACAACCCGGGATTGGCCTGTGTTCGCGTCCGCATATGCACCAGAACCAGAAATCTCGTGTCCCTGCACAGCTCACTTGATTGAGCTACGGCACACAGTCATTTCTTGCGTTGAACCCACGACCGGAAGCGTTCGATGGTCCGCACCAATGGCACCGCGACTTTCGATCTTGATTTCGGTAGAGCCAGAGCCGGGACACGTGATGATTTTAAAAATTACTCCAGGAGCGCCTAGGGCAAATACACGGTTTCTACCTTCGGGCGACTTTGGCGCCACGGCGATGTCGCCCCACTCAATACGGTCCCGAAGCACGCGTGTTGGCTTCATCCGTGCGCCCACAAACATCAGCACTTTGGGATCGAATGAATAGGACAGTGGGACGTGACTCACGGAGCCGGGGACGGTAACGTGCGACACGGTCTCAAGCATAAATTGCGCCCCGGGCGTGAGCACTCCGGCGGGTACCTTAACTCGGGCGAGAAGCCACAGCCACGGCCTTGCTTCTAACACGACGGCACCCGCAGTTACTGACAACGCGCAAGTCGCCGACCGCGCAGATCCCCGTTTAACCAGGGATATGAGATGAATTCCCGACCGAACCTGCGCGCCGATCGAAAATGTGAAAGCGACAGTACCCGCAGAGTTGGACGAAGTTGATCCCACCGAATCGGTGTCCAAAAAGAGATCAACCGGATGAAGCGGTTCAAATCCGTCAAGCGACACCGCGACACTCTGTCCCGGCTGCACCAAGTCCGGCTCCACACGGCAGGTCGGTAATACAGGCGGTATTAGCGTAACCAATGCAGCGGACCGCGGATCGAGGGGAATCTGATAGCGCGCCTTGCGTTCGCCCATACTNNCAGCTTGAAGGCGAATACTCTTTGCGGGCTGCCTCATCATTGAAGGAGTGGCAAAACTGACCGAGACCTCCGCCGAGCCAATCAGCATGCCGCTTGATGAGGTGAGATCATGAGCCTCGGCCACTACGCCTACCTCATCGTTATGTCGGAACCGCCCTTTGTGGCATTCCAAATACTCGGCATTGGCCGTGGATCTCTCTGTTGACCCCCGTACCTCAACTCGCACCGCAACATCAGCTCCCTGCATCGATGAGGCAAGACCTGACCCCGTAGCCGAGCACCCAGATCGAGCATCGCTATCCAGGTCTATGAGAAAAACGTATTGATTACGAACGCCCGGAGGCAGTGGTCCAGCCAACATCATTGATAACTCTGTCGTTCGGTGTCCTGGCGTCTGCGAAAACGCCACCTTGGTGATCCGAAGATCGCTCGGTACCCCTTTTTGCTTTTCGCGCTCTTCCTGCCTCGCCACTATCCACCCAGTCGGATCGACTCCATTCTCGAAAATCGCGCCAGGCACCACCTTTGCAACATCTCGAGCAGTTTCAATCTGCAGCGCACGTAGTGTCGAGCAACTCCCGGAGTAAACCATCAAACTTCCGCACCCGTCGGCCTTGTCACCGCTCAAGTCCTCAATCGGACTGTCGTTGCTGTCTACGCCTAGCGGATCGCAGTAGCTGTCATAAGTTCTTGCTCCGGGCGTCGGTGGCTCGACGCCATCATGATTGTTGTCAAGGCCATCGCCATGACCTAGTAGCAAACTGTGTCCAAGTTCGTGCGCGAGTGTGTCCGCTGCGTTAGAACCCTGAAATAGGCCATGCCCAGCAACTGCGTACTCTGACGGGTCTGAGACGGCTACATCCAGTGCTAGAATGTCCGCAGTCACGATGGCTCTTGGCACTGAGCACAAATCCGCGATTCGAGCCCCTCCAAGGCGCAAAGGCTTGGCCGGTTTCGGTGTCACTCCGGCCGTCGAGCTTGAGAAATTCTCGACATTCACCGCAATGATCCCGCGCTCGGCCGGATAGAGCGCGCCCCAGGCCTCTTCGCAAAGGGAATACACGCTATAGACTTCTCCATCATTCAGGCCCAGAACCAATTCGCCTTTCGCACCGCCGGCATACAACGACGTGTCCGCGACGATTGGAAAGTGCTCGGCATTGGCCGCTCGAAAGGCAACGTGCGCTTGATTGAGCCACACCTCCGTTGTGGCACTGCGCAGCTGTTCCAAAAGAATCGAATCGGTTTGATCGTTGCCCGCAGTCCAGTCGGCACCGGAAGGCACGAGCGTTTTGTTCGCGGCCCCGCTTCCCTCTAGGGCGCACCACCGCACCGGTAACGTAATCAGGTCCTTCCCTACGACCGGATCAAAAAATACCGAAATCGTGTGATCGTCCGCGTTTGCCACATAAACCTTTTGCTCCCCGGGGACGACTGTTCCAGGCGATGTCATGACCGTGATCGCGGAAGGTTTCCTTCCCACTGGTATGCGGCTTACGACCTTGTTCGTATACCCATCGACTACGTCGACAGCGTTGCCATCCGCCTCTGTGACGAAAATGCTTCCCGTGGCGGGATTCATCGCAACTGCCCAAGGTGTCCCCTGCAGTGGAATGGTTTGCAGGACTTTGCTGTGAAATGTGTCCACGACAACGAGCCCCAAATCCGTGGTGACATAGAGAAGGTAAGCCAGGCGCGAATCAAGGGAGGTACTTAAAGCAAGGCGACGCGCTTGAGAACCCACATGAAACCTCGACAGATCAATCCAGATTCCATTGCCATCGAGTTCGCCAACATCGCCATTGTCGAGAGCGACGTACGCGAAATTGTTCTTTTCATCTACTGCCAAATCATTGGCGATTGCGGGCAGATCGAAGTCAACCTCATATTGGAAGGGAGTGCTGCTCATGTCCACCACACGCAATTGCTTCGGCGTAGTTAGTCCCACATACATGCGTTGTGTCTGCGAATTAACTGCAATCGCACTTGGTGTGCCGTGCAATGGCACGAGCGTCGGAATCGTATTGGTCGGCCCATCGAGAATGCCCACATACCCCTGCGTAAAGCTAGGGATATAGATGCTTTTCCAATAGGGATCCGAGGCGAGGGCCTTGACATTCGGAGGTGCAGGTACTGTGGAAAGGATCGCATCCGTCGCAGCGTCAATGACGATCAAGGCACTATCGGGTGTTGCAACATAAACGCGTCCCATGAACGGCGCCGCCTCTATGGCGTCAGGTTCGTTCGCGAGCGGAATTGTGAGCACATCTGCCGATGCTGCAGCCGCTGTCCCGACCATCCAAAGGGCGACAAAAGCCTTCTTCACAGAATACGTTGGTATTGTCACGGTAACCGTCCTTGCTGCGTTCTTGTCCGCNNCGGTTGGCCCTTACGTACAGTCGATCGTTGTCTAGATAGTGAATGCGACCGTCGAGCTGCGGCGTCATTGATTCCCGAGGTGTCCCACGGACGCAAAATTACGCGGTCGTAGCGCAATTCCGTTCGGCACGGCGGGGATCGCGGTGCAAAGTTGGGCTTGTGAGTCCGGCGACCCGGCGACAAATAGCCCAAAGACTTGATTGTTGTAATCGGCGTCGTCAAACCACACAAGCTCCAACTCATTCGGAAATACCAATAGTCGCTTCGCAGGCAGTCGGAATTTGCAGTGTGCGGTGTCGCCTGGAAAAAGAAAGGGAAAGAGAGGGCAGTCCCAGATGCTTGCCATGTTGATGCTGCGGCCAATCTGTTCGCAGTCCGAATGCGAACCAACGGCGCATCGAATCCTATTTAAGTCCGTTGGAGTAGGAGCCGGTAATCCCAGAGCCTGGATCTTTTCGGGAGTAATCGCTGCGGCGATGAAGGCGGACGCAACATCGCACTCGCTGATCGTCGAGCAGATCGCAGGTGCTGGAAGTAGCGTCTCCTGTTCGGTGCTTGTCTCCTGGTTGAACTTGGTTGGAACCTGCGTTGAAGCTCCATCGCCTAGCCCGTCCGTGAGCTTCCATCCCCATATGCCACTTGAATGAAGCGACAATTGCGTCACGTCATCGTCGGTAATCGACAGAATGCCGTTGCGCAGCGAGAACATATATTTGTATGTGCCCCAAGCCTCATTGTTTCCACTTAAAATATCGCCGCGAAAATGGAATGTGAACAGAAATCCGCCCCGCACGTTGCTGCTGGGGCTACCGAAACTCTGTTTGCCATCTGTATAGTTTCCCAGTTCGATGATCGAGATAGCATGCCGGTAGTGAGATTGTGGACCGTCTATCGAGCTCGACTTGAAGCCGTTCCACAAGCCCTCGACGACCTCGTTAAGAATTCCGGCAAGGTCCTTGGTTGCGCCACATGCGCCGTGGTAATAAACGGCGGCTGCCTTGATGCTGGCGTCGGAAACGAGCGGCCCACTTGGACTACTTCCGAAAGGCGAGCAGCCTCTGACTTCCGATTGCGCGGGATCTATCGGACCGGTTCCCCAAAAGGAACTTGTAAGAGGAGCGATAAGAGCGGGCATGGGTTGTGGTGAATTGGGCTCTGGACCCAGAGCGACGCGCAATGAAACGGGCGTAGGTATCCCTGCCGGGCTACTCGCCAAGCTTTGCCAGGCACCCGTCAGTTTCGATGAATCGCTTAGCGCGATTAGTTTCTGTTCGAAAGTCTCAGGGGACATCGCAAACATTACGGCCTCGGTTTCCGTCGACCGCTGATAGTTGCGTGCCGTGTATTGGACTTGAACTCCACTCAAGCACGTCCCCGGCACGGAGCCGAGTTCGGAGCCCAGAAGTAATTCTGAATACCCAGGCGTGATGGGTACCTTAAACGGTGCACTGCCCCAATCGAATTTCAGTTCGCCGCCTGCTTGGCAGGCGGAGAGCGACAAGGCTGTCGTTGCTACGAATGCAGCACAAAAGATGTACCTCGGGCCCGATACCAGAGTCATTGTCATAGCCCACCTCTTGGTCTATTGCACAGGCCAAATCCCATTTAGACGACTGTTACTGGCGGCCCCGCTGCAGCCGCCAAGGGCGAGCGACGAGACACTTTCGCGGGCAAGGTCATGGCCCCCCTGACGTGCATGGCAGTGCAAATTGTCCGCGGTCCGGACTTTGTCCAAATGGAAGGGAATCACTAGATGTAGGAGTCCAGACGAGGAGATTCGGCTACCCCTATTTCCCTACTGTGCTGGTCTGGCCCGCCATCTCACCGCTGGTTTCCTGTTCCGGCATGTCTTTGGGATTGTGGGTGGGACAGACGCCCCCGCCAGGACAGTTACGTTGAGGGTTGATCCGCCAGATTGCGGAGGCACTAGCCGTGCGCTGGCGCGTGCAATAGGGCATGAGTCATCCCTGCGCGCACATTTGGAAAGGCAAAGGGGACAACGATGTCGACATTCAGCCAATATTGGCTTCGGCAGGGCCTGCTCGGCGGGCCATCGGACGTGCACAACGTTCCGTATGCCGATGGTGGCAAGGCCTGGATCGCGAGCGGCGGCCAGTCCGCGGGCGCGCATTCCTGGAGCAGGCCGGACGATGAAACGGTTATCAACCTGGGGCCACTGCTCAATGCGCCGGACACTCTGGCGCAGATCGACCGGCTTGTCGGGAGCCAGGTGAGTCGAACCAGTGCGCTCATGGCGCAATCGCGTTTCTATTGGCAACTTCCATACTACAGCCAGGATCCAGCTCGTCACGGCGCCTGGGACATGCTGCTACGACTCTATTTCGAATTTCGTATCGGTAGTGAGTGGTATTGCAGCGATGCGAGCGGTGAAATCTCCTACTTCATAGTTCCGTATCTCGATAGCGCCGGACATCTCGGCGCGTACGTCGATGGCTGGAGTCACAACTACAGCGGGGGCGGGCCCTTCTGCACCGGCGGCATCAATGACGCCCTGAACTCATCAGTACCGAAGGGAATCGGGCTCCTGCATGGCCTCCTTGGCAGCGAACTTGCGCTGCTGGCCGATGCCAGCTTCTCGTCCGTCTACCTGCTGCCGGGCAACGGCAACAGGAGTCACGCCGATACTTCAGAGAATGCCGACATCGATGCCGCGATCGCCGCGATACCCTGACGCAACCAGAGAGCCCCTATGTCTGACAAATTGATCGACGAGATTTCCGCCGTTCTTCGTCGCAACGGGTTCAACAAGATCTCAAAGCACTCGAGCAGCGTTTCCATGACGCTAAGCGCGGAGCGCGACGGCGAACGGGCCGTCTTTCATCTGGCTCACAACTTCGATCTGACCAGCGCCGAGGCTGTGTCGATCACCAATCCGGCAATTGGCCTGGACGTGAAAGTGAAAGCATCCTTTCCTGGCGTCAAGTCCGTTGGCAATCGCGTCGGTGTGAGCCGGACCGGAGGTCAACTGCAACGACTCAGGCTCGCCTCTACGGTTTAGGTTTAGAAGGATGCCCGCCGCCGGCGGCGCCATCATCGCCGGTCTTGAAGCGAATGCTGGGCTTCCAGGGATTCCACTGCCGTGCCCGGCGCTCGCGCCGCGAGCCCCGCTGGGCATGGGCTCGTCTCTTCCCCTTTGCCTTGGCGCCGGTAATTTGCACCCAGCCCTGCTGGGGATCGAATTTCTGGGTGTACCCGCCGCTCAGGACTTCAAAGGCCACGCGGGCCTGCTTCGTGTAGTCGAGGTCTCCCACCGCAGTCCTGGGAGCGAACCAGTCCGGCGTCACGAAGTCAGTGACCAGGACGCCGTCTATCTCATAGCCGTACTGCTCGTCTTCCACAGGATCGCACACCTCACAGGCCCAGAAGGTGCCCTGATCATCCTGGCAGGCAGTGTTGAGCCATGGATCCACTGCCATCTCGCAGATCTCGTGGGTCGCGCCAACGCTTACGCTGCCGTTGTCCGCCATGATTGATTTTACAAAGACCAGGGAAATTGGCAGGCCTTCATCCGTCAGGTCGTGGTACGCGAGGGCATCGGCCTGAGTGGTGTCATCCAGAAAAACCACCCACCAGCTGCCCGCAGGAGGAGTGACGCCCTTTTCGACAAAGGAGAACTGCGCTTGACCCACTCCCCAGACGTCATTCAGTTCGTTGTTCCATTGCGAACTGAACGCTGGAATCATGTGTTTTACGGCACTCGAGGCGATGGCTGTGGACTCGTTGATCACGGCGATTTGCAACATGGATGACTCCGAGAGGGATTGAGCTGGAACCCGGCAGTGAACTCCGCAGGCGCAGAGCGCACGACCTCACTACACCTTACTGTCGTGAGCGCGCACAACATCTCACCATCGGGAGGGCAGGCGAACCTCGAGGTCAGTGCACGCGGATCAGAAAATGATCGCCTGCGGCGGTTGCCCCGTTGGCAGCCGAGGGCGCCAACGAGACTTCGTAGTCTCCCGGCCTCAATTGCTGGGCGTCGAGGTAAATTGTCACGTAACCGTCGGGTGCCGCTGAGCCGGCGTCAATCTGTCCAACAATCTTGCCGTTGGCGGACTCGCCAAGGCGGTTTACCCGCACGCTGTAGTGAACGTCCATGGAAAGGGCGGAGGGCAAAAGGCGGAGTTCGATTGCGCCGGGCGATTGCGGCGCCTTCACTTCAGTGCCCGACTCTCCACCGCGCGTGCGCGCGAGCAGGTAGCTTCCGAGTATCGAAGGCGCATTGTCGCCACGCGTTACAAACGTCTGCGGCGAAAGGGCGAGCATGGCAGGAGCACGACTCGATATCTGCAACCAGAGCAGGCCTCCCAACGCTAAAATCGCCAGTGCCGCCGCGGCCGCATAGGGTAGCCAGCGACGAGGGGAATGCGAGCGCATCAGGGCATCAAGCTCGCCGCGTTCATGCAGACGGGCGAGCCCCTCCTTGAATTTCAGAATCTGTTCAGTTGCGTCGCGGAGGTCCGGCTGCTCGGACAGCGCGCGTTCGAATGCATCGCACTCGTTGGCCGGCAGCTGGCCGGCCAGGTAGCGCGAAATCATATGCCGCGCATCAATTTGAGTTGATTGCATACGCACTCAGAGTTTGAACGGCCATTATCAGTATAACCGCGGTCGAAAAGAAATCAGACTTTCCCAGACCACGACTTTGCAGCAATTCGCGGAATCGATCACGTGCCCGATAGATGACACGGTTGAAATGCAACTCGGTCAGGTGAAAGACCCGGCAAAGATCTTCCTTGCTCTCATCGTGAAGATAGTACCGAACCAATAGTTCCCGATCGCGCGCCGGGCTCACCTCTTGCAGGAGTTCCTTCGCCAGGCGCGCCCATTGATCCGCCTCGAGATGTTCGGCGGGGCGACTCGAATCGGCCGCATCAACCAGGTCGCCAATGCCCTCAGAGTTACCGGCATGCAATTTGTCTTTGCGCCGATGATTGCGCAAGTGGTTCAGGGCCACGCGGTAGACGTAGCCATCCAGGTTTGTTGGATCATTGATTTCGCCCGAACGGAGCTTTTGTAACGCCGTGACCACAGCGTCCTGCAGCATATCCGAGGCAAGGTCAGTGCTTCCGGTCACGCGTGTGAGCTGAGCCCGAAGCCCGGCCATATTGCGCAGGATGATTTGCGGGCCGGAGCTCTTCGACGTGCTGTCGATTGCCTCTATGCCAGCCTGCGCATCCAAGTGGGTACTCTCATTTTTCTTGCGATCCTACAGGAGTATACTCAGTTACCGGACCGTCTCGCGCGATTGCCCGCACTTGCCAAGAGCGGAACAAGTGTTACACAGATGTTGCACTTAAAGGGTTCGGCTCGCGGCCGCTGCGCGGTTAACCTTGCACTGGCTCTGCTTTCTGCCAGCGCCCTCGCTGCCCCGGCACACGCCCTTTCGGCTGCCACTGAATCCCGCGGTTGCGTGGATCAGGGCGCTCCCGAACGCGGGCAGTTCCGATCTCAATGGATGCAGCGTGGTTCCACGGTTGAACGCCGGGAGCTTCCGCTTGCGCTGCGAGGTTTCTCCCAGCTCGTTCGCATTGAAGAGCAGGGTGTCGACGTCGAAATTGAGATACAGGATTCCGCCGGCGCAGTCGTCGCGCGTTCGGACAGCCCCGTTGAGCGCAGCGCCCTGCAATTCGTGACCATCCCGGCGACTGCAAATGGGACAACGCTGGTGGTGCGTGCGAGAGAGCCCGCAGGCCTGGAGGGTTCGGTTCGGGTGACGTACCTGGCCGTCGATGGGCCAGAAATCCACGAAAAATCAAAGGAGTGCACGCGCGCGGTGCGCCAGTGGGCCGAGGCCGACATGGCCTATGCGCGTGGACGCTCGCTGACGCTCGGCCGAATCACTGCGAATGCCGGATCGGCGCGCATTTCCTTTGAGGCCGCACGAGGCGCTTACACAGGCGCGCATGCAGCATTACTCGGTTCGGCCAACGCCGATGCGCGGGGATTGCTGGAGTTGAATCTCGCCGCAGTGGCGTACTACGGGTTGAAGGATTGGAGTGCCAGTGCTTACTGGGGCGCAAGGGCAGCAACCACCTTTGCAGCCAGCCACAACACTTACCGACGGGCGCGTGCTCAGGCGATCGAGGCGGCCGCGTGGATCGAACTGGCCACGAGTGCCGCAGACCCAGAGCAAACAGCTGCAACACCTCGGGCGGCGAGCATGCAGTTCGCGCGCGCCCGGGCGCTGCTTGCGGCTGTCGCGGAACTGCACGCCGCGCGTCACGAATCGTATGACCAGGCGCTGCAGGTCAACAACATCGGGCTGGCGTACACATACGAATCCCGATTCGACGAGGCTGTTCCGTATTTCTTTCGCGCACAGCAGGCCTTCGAGAGTCTTGGCGATACCAACCGCTCCGCTGTGGCTTTGCAGAACATCGGGTATTGCGAATGGGGCTTGGGGCGGCTCTCTGCGGCCCTGGTCAAATTCGATCGCGCCGTGGAGTTGCTGGCGTCCATGGAGCGACCCAATCTGTACCTCGCCGCGCTTAACAATAGCGGTCTGGCTCATTATGAAGCCGGCCGGTTCGACGATGCACTGCGTCTGGAAAACCTTGCTCTGGATCNNGGCAGATTTTCTGCGTCGCGGCCTGGACATCGCCACTCCCGAGCTGGACGCCCGGCTTCGGGTCGAAATTCTGCGGGCTCTCGCCCAGATCGAACTAGAGACCGGGCGCCTGGCAGAGGCAATCGGCCATGACAGTGAAGCGCTGCGGCTTGCGAGCGCGACCTGGGCACGTGCCCGTATCTTGCTGCACTTGGCGGAGGAGTACGCCGTCCAAGGTGACACCAGAAATTCCCGGCGGATCCTCGATGAGCTGATTACACAGCCTGCTAACCACGACGAGCTGGTGCGCGCAATGGCGCGCGTGCAGCGCGGAAAACTCTTGCACGCTGCCGGATCTGTTCAGCAGGCTCAAACGGATCTCCAGCAGGCGATTGAGACTCTCGATCGCTTTGACTCGCTGGGGGATCGCTTCGAGGAGCGAGTCGAGCTCGCGCGCGTGTACGCCGATCAGGGGCATAACGAGCAGGCATTGGCCGTGCTGCGGCGGGCACTCAGGTACTCGCGAGAAATCCGCGCACAGACTGCGAATCCCGAATACCGCACGTCGATCGTTCAATCACTGCGTCCGGCACTTTCGCTGGAGGCAGACCTGCTGCATGCACGATTCAAGGAGCTGGCAAAGCAGGGCCGCAGCGGCGCGGCCCAGGCGGTTGCCAGGGAGAGTCTCGCGGCCGTGGATGGCGACCGCGCTACGGGATTTGAAGCCTGGCGCGGGGAACACCTCGAGCACAGTTCCAACAAAGCACTGGCGCGCCTGCTGACATCAAGCTCCGCGTTGTATCGCGACATGGCCGAACGCCGCTTCGAACTTACAGTGCGAGAGGACCGCGCGGGATCCAACGACGCGCGTGCGCGGGCGCTGCGGGAGGACATCGCCCGGTTGCGGGTGCGGCTCGGGCTCATCAGTTCCGAGATCGCGATGCGCTCGGCAAGCGTCGGAGCTGTCGGCTCCGATGCTCGAGGGGGAACGGAAAGTACCACGCGGGAGCTGGAACCGGGGCGGGCCGTCATCGAGTACTGGCTGGGCACGACGCGCGCGTATGCCTGGGTCCTAAAGGGTAAAAGCATTGACTGGATCGAATTGCCTGCGAGCGCGGAAATCGATCGTGCGGCTCGGACGTTGCATGAAGTGATGCGCACGCCTGCGAGCGTCGCGGCCAGACGCGAAGCATGCACCAAGCTGTATCGGTTGATAGTCGCGCCCATGGGAACCTCGCTAGGAGAGGTGAGTGAACTCACCGTCGTTCCGGATGGCTCACTGCACTACGTTCCGTTTGCCGCTTTGCGCAATCCGGCGGGCGGCGAGAGGCCCTACGTAGTGCAGAGGTTTACGTTGTCAGTGGCGCCAGCGCTGCGTTTCCTGCCTCGCGAGGTTTCAGCGCCCAGTTCGCGCCGAAACGCGCCGGCCGATTCTCGGATGCTGATCGTCGCGGATCCCATCTACACCGCGGATGACCCGCGGCTCGGCAATGCGGCCAAGGCACTCGTCCCAGTGGCCACGCTGAAGGACAACCATGGGGTTCTTACCAGTACGGGCGGCGCACTTGACCTGGTGCGGCTTGAGTCGAGCGCGCTTGAAGCCTCGCAGATTCGCGCGCTTGTTGGACCGCAGAACGTGGATCTCTTGCAAGGCGCGGACGCGACACGTGGGGCGGTCCTTGCCGAGGATCTGACGCGCTTTCGCTTCATTCATATTGCGACTCACGGAATCGTCGACTCGGAGATTCCTCAACTGTCCGCACTTATTCTCGGGACTCATGACAGTCGGGGTCTCGTTGCGGATCCCTACTTGCGCGCCGCGGACTTCCTCACCAGGACCTTCCACGCCCAGACGATTGTGTTCAGCGCCTGTGATACTGCGCTTGGAAAAGAGTACGGGAGCGAGGGAATAGTCGGTCTTCGTTACGCGGCGCTTGCTCGCGGTGCGCACGCCGTGGTGGCATCTCTCTGGCCAGTCTCAGATGGGATCGCCGCGAGACTGATGACCGATATGTATCGGGGCATCATCGCTACTGACCAGACCAGAAATCGACAATCTCAATCCGATGGCCTGCAAGCCGCACGTGCCTTAACGGGTGCCATTCGCGAGCAGCTTGAGCGCGCGCCGGAGTTGGACCCGGCTCTGTGGGCGCCGTTTACGGTTTACGTTGCGGGAGAGTGAGCATGCGGTCAGGGTGTAACACGACCTTCCAGGTCTTGTTGTCTTGATCGGTCATTTGCAGTTCCGCGGAATTCCCGTAGCGCACACGGACAGGCGGCGTCTCCGGTGACCACGCCGTTTCCACCGCATGTGGCGTTCCATATTCAAATTCAGACGGGCGCACACGCGCTACACGCTGGATCCGCGCACTGAGCATCACGTTTTCTGCGCCACCATCGGTGGCAGTGACTTGCAGGTTGAGATCCTTGCGATCGCACACGCCGACCGCCGGTGTACCGAACTTCAAGACCATGAGAGTGGTCTCCGCGGTGCCTCCGTCGCCGCCGATCTCTGCATAGAGCGCCGCATCGCCACGCCTGGAAAGATCCGCCTTGGACAAATCCGTCACCGGTGAATCCGCGGCGAGCCACATGAAGCTCACAACAGCTGGCCGGCCATGGTCACTTCTCAATTCTGTAGGCTGGAAGCCGTCGGTTCGAATTCCCGGATACAGCGATTCGAGGTAGAGCTTCATATCCCCTTGGCTGCCTGAATACCGGCGACCCGTCGCCAGCACTTTCCCCTCGTGGCTCAGCAGTACCCAGAAGTCGGCAACGGACTCGTTCGCGGGAGTGGTATAGGTGTAGAGATCCGGAAAATATTTCTCGGCAATCGCCTGGTTTACCGCCGGATCATCGTTGGGAGCCGCTGGGCCCTCTTGCTCGGGTTGCAACCGCTTTGACGCCGGCTTGGGGAAGTATGCGCGGACGTAAATGCGAGTGTCGCCAGCGGATCCACCTCGCATGTCGAGCTGAACGCGATCGCCGTAATGCTCGGACTCGGCGCCCATGGCGTCGAAAGCCTTCACCTTGCCTGTAATGTAGGGCTGCGGTCGCGTCTCGTCTTTGTAGCCTTTATNNATGGACTGTGCCATCCTCATTCATCAATACCGTAATCGCCACCCAACCCGGGGCAGCGGACGAGCTGAACAATTCAGGATAGGTTGAGCGAACCAAATCCTGGATGACGGACCGCCGCGGATCCTCAACCAGGGGCGGCTTTAGCAGCGAACCGGTGGTTCCCGAATGAGTTGCCGATGGAGCATTCAACGCGGCCGTTGCCAATAGCAGCGAAAAGGCAATCAATTGGAATTTATTGGAACTCATGCAATCACCTCAGCGGGTGGTCTGCCGTGCACGTACAGGCAAATGGGGTGGATGACATGGCCGCGGGTTGCAGCATTAGTGCTCTATTGTGCTTAGTTGTGTTAATGGTGCAACAATGCCCGGTGGCGTGGTTTGAAGATCGATACCTTATGCCTGACGCACATTGCGAAACGGAATCCCGGGGCAGGGCGCATTTCGGGCGCGACTTGGCCCTCGTCGTGGTCCTGAAGGTAATCCTGATTGCGGCGTTGTATGTGTTCCTGTTCCGGCCCGCTCTGCGTCCGGCCCAGGATCCGGCCGCCACAGCTGCCGCCGTCGCGGGCGCGTTACCGACCACGGCCGATGAGGTGCACCGATGAACGATTCGAGCCTGCTGGAACTTTCGCGCTGGCAGTTCGCGATCAC
>PMNQ01000059.1:0-171 GCA_003162555.1 Gammaproteobacteria bacterium
CCCGCCGGTTCACGGTCTTCGCGGCCGTCAGCGCGCCCTTGAGATCTCCGGTCGGGTCGCGCACGGCGCGGCCCGTCGCCACCGCGTAGCGAATGATCTGGCCGATCCGCCATTTTGTCCGGTGGCAGGTCTCCAGCTTGCCGCGCGACTCGATGCGTCGGAGTACCGCCA
>PMNQ01000059.1:252-4057 GCA_003162555.1 Gammaproteobacteria bacterium
CCCCTCGCGTCCGTTGTGGCTGTACCGGAAGCGCCACAGCCGGCCGCCGTTGGGGTTCACGAGTAGCACAAGCCCAAGGCTGTCGGCCAGCTTGTACGGCTTCTGCTGCGGCTTGGATGCTTTGAGTCGGGAGTCCGTGAGTGCCATGCGATTTTGGTATGTGGGTACGCTTGATGTATGGGTACGCCAAATCGGCAAACTCAACCTGTACCCGTATTTGTACCCGCNNTCTACCAACTGAGCTACTCCGGCAACGGAGAAATCTCGCGAGGGGGCGGCATTCTAAGAGAATGCGCGCTCGGCAGGCAACGCGCGCCGCACGAATGTGACGCGCTCGTCAGCGCTTCGGCCGCAGGCGGATCACCAAATCGAGGCTTGCGACTTCCATGCCCGCCGGGACGGCCGGCAGGCGGCTGAACTGCACCTCGGGCAGCGCCACNNGGCTCGACGTTGGAGTCGAACCAGCTGCGGGTGTCGTCCACAGCGAGCTGCCGGATCAGGCCGCGCGCGGCGAACAGGTTCAGCGTGTTGTAGACCGTGGCCTTCGAGACTTCAACGCCTCGTCCCTGCAGTGCTTCGGTGATCTGCTCGGCCGAGCGGTGCTGAGGCGCACCGAGCAGGAACTCGGCGATCTGCAGCCGTTGTGCCGTCACGCGTATGCCACAGGCCTGCAGGCGGCCGGAAATGCCATCCGCGGCGGGAGCTGGATCCTGGAGTCTGGCCGTCATGTTGCGGCCTTTTTACCGCAGCGCGCGCGGCAACGCAAAAACCACGTGTTCGGGCTTGCCATAAGCCTCGGCCGGCGGCGCCCCGCCCCATTCGCGCAAGCGAGCGACCACCTGTTGCACCAGCTGCTCCGGCGCCGATGCACCGGCCGTGACGCCGACCGTGTCGATGCCTTCGAACCACTCGCGTTTGAGGTCGCTGGCGCCGTCGACCAGATAGCCGGGCACCCCGGCGCGGTCGGCCAGTTCGCGCAGCCGGTTGGAATTCGAGCTGCTCTTCGAGCCGACCACGACCAGCAGCCGGCAATGTTCGAGCAGCTGCTTGACCGCATCCTGGCGATTCTGCGTGGCGTAGCAGATGTCTTCCTTGCGCGGCGCCAGCAGGGCCGGAAAGCGCAGTCGCAGCGCTTCGACAATGGCCGCGGTGTCGTCGACCGACAGCGTCGTCTGCGTGACAAAGGCGAGCGCGGCCGGATCGCGCACTTCGAGCCGCGCCACATCCGCAATGCTTTCCACCAGCAGGATACGTCCGCCGAGTGAACTGTCGAAGCGCCCCATCGTGCCTTCGACTTCCGGATGACCCGCATGGCCGATCAGCACCACCTCGCGCGCCTCGCGTGCAAAGCGGGCGACCTCCATGTGCACCTTGGTCACCAGCGGACAGGTGGCATCGAAGACCTGCAGGCCGCGGCGCTGCGCCTCGCGCTCGACCGCGGTGGACACGCCGTGCGCCGAGAAGATCACCGTGCCGCCATCCGGAACCGCGTCCAGTTCCTCGACGAACACGGCGCCGAGCGCCCGCAGCCGCTCCACGACATTGCGGTTGTGCACCACTTCGTGGCGCACGTAGATCGGCGCGCCGAACAGTTCCAGCGCACGCTCGACGATCTCGATGGCACGATCAACGCCGGCGCAGAAACCGCGGGGATTGGCGAGCAGGATGCGCATTCGCTAGGGCCTTTCCATCCGCCAGGGCCCGTTCATTCGCAGGGATCCGGCGCGCGGCGGTTGGCCAGCAGCGCATCGAGCAGCAGGCAGGCCGCGCCGACGGTGATTGCGGAGTCGGCGACGTTGAAGGCCGGGAAATAATGCTCGTGCCAGTGCATCTGCAGGAAGTCGATGACATAGCCCAGCCGCAGCCGGTCAATCACGTTTCCAACCGCGCCAGCGAGTATCAGCGCGAGCGCCGCGGCCATCAGGTTGGCGCGCCGCTCGAGCTTTGCGAGCCAGACGATGAGCGCCGTGCTCACGATTGCCGCCAGCGCGCTGAACGCCCAGCGCTGCCAGCCGGAGGCGCTATCGAACATGCTGAAGGCCGCGCCGCGATTGTGCGCGCGCACGATGTTGAACACGGGCAGGCAGTAGCGCGCCTCGTACATCTGCAGCGAGCGCTCCACCAGATGCTTGCTCCACTGATCGATCCCGATCAGCGCTGCGCTGAGCACCAACCAGCGCAGCTGCACCAGGCCGGAACTGCCCTGCTTCAGGTTCATCACGCGTAGCGGCGCGTTTCGCCGTGGCCGCTGATGTTGCCGATGCAGCGCCCGCAAAGCTCCGGGTGCTCGGCGGATTCACCGACATCGTCACGATGATGCCAGCAGCGCACGCACTTGGTCGCAGCGGTGCGCTGCACGCGCAACCAGACGCCGCCGCCCGGGACTGAGGCGGCCTCGACCGCGCCAGCCGGCGCCACGTCCACACGTTGCACGCGCGCCTTCGAGGTGATCATCAGGAAACGCAGCTCTTCTCCCAATGCGTTGAGCCGCGCGAACTGCGCATCAGTGCAGTAGACGTCGAGCTCTGCCTGCAGCGGTGCGCCGATTTCGCCGGCGACGCGGAGCCGTTCAAGTTCGCGCCCAACATCCGTGCGCAGTGCGATCAGCGCCGGCCAATCGATCGCAGCGCTAACCGCGCCCGCGGTGACGGCGCCTGCGGTGGCGCCGGCACCGGGCGGCGCAGGCAGCTCGTACCACACGGACAAAAATACTGACTGTGCGCGCGGAGCGGGCAGTTCACGCCAGATCTCTTCGGCGGTGAACGACAGGATCGGGGCGAGCCAGCGCACCATTGCCTCGGCGATGTGCCACATGGCGGTCTGCGCGGAGCGGCGCGGGCGCCCATCAGTCGGCGTGGTGTACAGGCGATCCTTGATGATGTCGAGATAGAAACCGCCCAGGTCCACGACGCAGAAGTTGTGCACCTTCTGATAGATGAGATGGAACTGGTAGTCGCGGTAGGCCGCGTCGATCTCAACCTGCAGTTCTCGGGCGCGCGCAATCGCCCATTGATCCAGCGCCACCAGCTCGTTGAGCGGCAGTGCGTGCGCCGGCTCGAAGCCGTGCAGGTTGCCGAGCAGGAAGCGCACCGTATTGCGCATGCGGCGATAGGAATCGCTCATGCGCTTGAGGATTTCCTGCGACAGGCTCATCTCGTTGGCGAAGTCGGTCGCCGCCACCCACAGCCGCAGCATGTCGGCGCCGAGCGTCTTCATGATGTCCTGCGGCTCGATGCCGTTGCCGAGCGACTTGGACATCTTGCGGCCCTTGTCATCGACCGTGAAGCCGTGCGTGAGCACGCCGCGGTACGGCGCGCGCGCATACAGGGCTTCCGACATCAGCAGCGAGCTGTGAAACCAGCCGCGGTGCTGGTCCGAGCCTTCAAGATACAGATCGACCGGCGAATGAAAATCATCGCGGAGCGCTGCGACGCATTCGAATGACAGGCCCGAGTCGGCCCACACGTCCATGACATCGCTCGCCTTCTCGTAAGTGTCGGCCTCGGCGCCGAGCAGCTCGGCGGCATCCATCGCGAACCAGGCGTCGATCCCGTCGCGCTCGACGCGCGTGGCCACCTGCGCGATGAATTCCTGCGTGCGCGGATGCAGCGCGCCGGTATCGCGGTGCGTGAACAGCGTGATCGGCACGCCCCAGGTGCGCTGGCGCGACAGGCACCAGTCCGGGCGATTCTCGATCATGCCGGTGATGCGCGACTCGCCCCACTCGGGCGTCCACTTCACCTGCTTGATGTCACGCAGTGCGCCGGCGCGCAGACCCATTGTGTCCATGCTGATGAACCACTGC
>PMNQ01000028.1:0-132 GCA_003162555.1 Gammaproteobacteria bacterium
CTGACGCGGGCGCAGGGCGCCGGCGTCACGCTGGGCCTCGCGGCGATCTTGTTGCTGGCCAGCTGATCAGGAGACGCATGCACATGAGGCACTGCAAGTGAAGAAGCCCATTGGAATTGGCATCGTCGGCTG
>PMNQ01000028.1:177-10648 GCA_003162555.1 Gammaproteobacteria bacterium
GCACGTGCTGGTCGAAAAGCCGCCGGCCGTGACACTGCCCGCTGCGCGACGCCTGCTGGCGGCGGCGAAACGCGCAAGGCGGCATCTTATGTGCGCGCCTTTCGTCACGCTGAGCCCGACCTTNNAGACTGGTCCGAATGGTTTTACAAGCGCGGCGGCGGTCCGATCTTCGATCTCGCGGTCTACAACCTGACCAGCCTCACCGCTTTACTCGGGCCCGCGCGGCGCGTCAGCGCCATGACGGGCATCGCGCAACCGTTGCGCAAGGTGCGCGGCCACATCATCAAAGCGCAGGTCGCGGACAACGTGCAGATCACGCTCGATTTCGGCCGCAGCGTGTTTGCGACGGTGACTTCAGGTTTCACGATGCAGAAGTACCGCTCGCCCGGGCTGGAGCTCTACGGCACCGAGGGCACGCTGCAGATGATGGGCGATGACTGGGCGCCGGACGGCTACGAGCTGTGGCGCAATGATGTCGGTGCGTGGCAGGTGTTCGGCGAGACCGATCCGCACTGGCAGTGGACGCAGGGACTCGTGCATCTGGTGGATTGCCTGCTGCAGCGTCAACGACCGTTGGTACGGCCGGAGCATGCCTACCACGTGCTGGAGATCATGCTCGCCGCGCAAACTGCCGGCGCCACCGGTCGCGCGCAGCGGATTCACAGCCGTTTCAAGATGCCGCCGCTCCGCGCCCGTGCGCCAAAGGGCGCGGACGCGCACCGGATCCACAATCGTCCCGAAGCCACGTGACGCGGCACGCCATCGGTATTGATATCGGCGGCACCAAGATCGCCGCCGGCCTGGTGGAGTTGTCCACGGCACGGGTCATCGCGAAGGAGATCATTCCCACGAAACCCGAGCGTGGCGGCGATGAGGTGCTGCGCGACACGCTCGATGTGGCGCGCAGGCTCCACGCGCACGGCGCCAGCATCGGCGCGCAGATCTGCGGTATCGGTGTTGGTATCTGCGAGCTCGTGAACCCGGAAGGTGAAATCCGCAGCGAATATCTGATCAAGTGGCAAGGCCTGTCCGCGCAGGAAGCACTGGCTAAAATCGCGCCGACCCGCTTCGAGTCCGATGCGCGCGCACCGGCCATTGCCGAGGCACGCTTCGGCGCCGGCGTGCCGTATCGCAATTTCATTTACCTGACGATCGGCACCGGCATCAGCTATTGCCTGGTGCTTGAAGGCAAGCCCTACGCGGGTGCGCACGGCAACGCGATCATCGCGGCGAGCGGCATCCTGAGTTCGGACTGCGAGAGTTGCGGCGCAACACTGGACCGCAGTCTCGAGGATTACGCTTCCGGCCCCGCGCTTGTCGCGCGTTACAACCAGCGCAGCTCGAGCCAGCCCGGCGCAACAGCACTTGCGACAGGTGTGCAGGTAGCGGCCGCGGCCGCCTCGGGCGATGCGCTCGCCCGCGAAGTCGTGACCTCGGCCGGTGCGGCCTGCGGCAACACGGCGGGATTTCTCATCAATGCACTCGACCCGCAGGCACTGATCGTGGCCGGCGGACTCGGCCTCGCGGGCGGCCTGTACTGGGACAACTTCGTCGCCTCGACACGCAGACGCATCTGGGCAGAGTCCAGTCGGGCGCTCCCGATTCGTACGGCGCAGCTTGGGGCAGACGCTGGCGTAGTTGGCGCAGCGCTGTGCGCACCTACTGCGGTGGCGCCTGAAGCTGCGCCAGGCCGCCCTTAACCAGCCCCGTGCCCTCTGTGGGATACTCGCAATCCGATAATTTCCGGCCGGCGCGATGAGCGACAAGATCAACCTGCCCTACGTGCTGTTCCTGGCCGCGACCGCCGCGACCGGCGGACTGCTGTTCGGTTTCGATGTCGCCATCATCAGCGGCGCCGGGCCGTTCCTGGTGCAGCACTTCGCGCTCAGCGACAAGGGGCACGGATTCGCGTTCAGCTCGCTGCTATACGGTTGCATCATCGGATCCGCAATCGCGGGGCGCATCACCGACCGTTACGGGCGCCGGCGCATTTTGCTATGGGTTGCGGTGCTGTTCGCCCTCACCTCGGCCGCTACCGGACTCGCCTGGAGTTTCCAGAGTTTCGTGGCAGCGCGATTCCTGGGCGGCTTGGCTGTGGGCGCAGTGTCGCTGGCATCGCCGTTGTACGTTTCCGAAATCGCGCCACCGACGCTGCGTGGACGGCTCGGCGCGCTGTACCAGATGTCGATCGTCACCGGCATCCTGGTCTCGTACTGCATCAATTATCTGCTGCGCGACCTCGGGCCCGACAACTGGCGCTGGATGTTCATCACGGGCGTGATCCCTTCGGTGGTGTTCTTCGTGCTGTTGTTGTGCGCCCCGGAGACGCCGCGATTCCTGATGATGAAAGGCAGGCGTGACGAGGCCTTCGCCATCATGGAGCGGAGCGGCGGCCGGGCCGCCGCGGAATTCGCCATGACCGAGATCACCGCCAGCCTGCAAACGCAGCGGCGCGACTGGAGCGACCTGCTGCGGCCCGGTGTGCGGCGCGCAGTGATCGTGGGCTTCTGGCTGGCGATCCTCATTCACTTCTCGGGTATCAATACGGTCATCGACTATGCGCCGGCCATCTTCCAGTCGGCGGGCTGGAAGCTCGATGCGGCGCTGTTGGCGACCTTCGTCGTCGGCCTCACCAATTTCGCCTTCACCGCGGTCTCGTTCTGGACCATCGATCGTTACGGACGCCGGCCGCTGTACATCATCGGTTCATTCGGCATGGCGCTGATGCTCGCGGCGCTGACCATCTCGGTAGTGATGGGTCAGTTCCACGGACCGTTGGTGCTCGTACTGATTCTGGCTTACCTGGTTTTCTTCTGTTCCTGCATTGGCCCAGTCTTCTGGACGCTGGTGCCGGAAATTTTCCCGAACAACATCCGTGGCACCGCAATGATCGTGCCGGTACTCACGCAGTGGGTCGCGAACGCGGTGGTCGTGCAGCTGTTCCCGGCCGCGCTGCATCGTGTTGGCCAGGCCGCAACCTTCGGTTTCCTCGCCGTCGTGTCGCTGGCGCAAGCGCTGTTCACAATCCGCTACGTGCCCGAGACCAAGAACCGTCCGCTNNCGTGGCACGCGGCATCATCGACGACGCAGCGGTCGCGGCCTTCAACGCCGACGGCTATGTATTGATCCGCGGCATGCTCGATGCCGAGGAGACCGCGCTGCTGGGCCGCGCGGCGCACGCCGACCGCGTGCTCGACGAGCACGCCTTTGGCCGCGCAGATGGTGAAGGCGGAACCGTGCGGCTGGCGCTGTGGAATCATCCCACCGACACAATCTACGGCATGATCGCACGCTGCGAGTCCATCGTCGGCTCGATGGAGAAGCTGCTCGGCGGCGAGGTCTATCACTACCACTCGAAAATGATCATGAAGGATCCGCTGGTCGGCGGCGCCTGGACCTGGCACCAGGACTACGGCTACTGGTACCAGAACGGCGCGCTGTTTCCGTGGATGGGGAGTGCGTTCGTCGCGATCGATCCGGCCACGCGTGAGAACGGCTGCCTGCAGATGATCCGCGGCTCGCACCAGCTAGGACGCATCGAGCACGCGCTCGCCGGTGACCAGGCGGGCGCCGACCAGGCGCGCGTCGATGAAATACTCAAGCGCCTCGAGCTGGTGCACATGGAGATGGCACCCGGCGACACCGTATTCTTCCACTGCAATACACTGCACCGCTCGGATCAGAATCGCTCAGCCAATCCGCGCTGGTCGATGATCTGCAGCTACAATGCCGCGCGCAACGACCCGTACCGCGAGTCGCACCATCCGCGCTACACGCCGTTGGTGAAGGTGCCGGACGCCAGAATCCGCGAGTACGGCACGCGCCGCTTCGCCGCTGGCGAGAGCGAGGGCGTGTGGCTCGACCCCGAACACGACCGCAGCGCCGATGCGCTGCGAGGGAAAACCTGATGCATTCGAAACCAACGGCTGCCTGTGCAAGACTCATCGCCATCCTTGCGCTTTTTTCCGCGCTGGCCATCGCTCCCGCGCTGCAGGCGCAAGGCGCCTACTACCGCCACGCGTTCTTCGACAACAGCCAGCAAAGCGATTATTACTGGAACAGCACCGCGCAGGCCGCCTTGCCGAGCACGCTCGAGCAGCAGCACCGCCGATTACCGGTCGAGACGAAATATTTCCTCT
Source organism: Gammaproteobacteria bacterium (assembly GCA_003162555.1). Lineage (GTDB taxonomy): Bacteria > Pseudomonadota > Gammaproteobacteria > Steroidobacterales > Steroidobacteraceae > FEN-1191. The sequence goes on from PMNQ01000028.1 coordinate 4,317, forward strand.
CGCCGCCCAACGCGATCCGGCTGCAATGGAATTCACAGCCCGGCGGCGGCTGGGACGCCGAGATCCACCTCGTCAATTTTCCGAATCGCTTTCCGGAGTTGAGCGGTGGCGCGCTGTATTTCTGGGTGTATTCGCCGGTTGCCATCGCGAAGGCCGACCTGCCGGAATTCCTCTTGTCCGACGCGCGCGAAGGACTGCAGGTCGCCGAATTCCCCGGGAGCTTTACGGCGCCCGTGCCGCTCGGTCAGTACACCGGCGACATTCCCGCGCGCAAATGGCTGCGCGTGCGCGTGCCGATGCGCGCGTTGCGTTCCGCCTCGGTGTTCGAATTCCATCCCGAGCGCTTGCAGAGCCTGATCTTCCACCAGGGACGGAGCGATGGCGTCGGGCACACGCTGATCATCGACCAGATCCACGTCGACGACGAACTCCGCATGAAGAGCGGTGCCGCACAACGCCTGAAACTCGCCAGGCCCCAGCGCGAGGCGCTGGGCACTCCGACGCAGGTGGCCGCCACCGGCTACGAACGGCACGTATCGTTGCAATGGGATGGTCCGGAATCCGCGTCGCTGGCGCACTACGTGATCTACCGATCGATCCACGGCAAGCCCTACGAACCGATCGGCATCCAGTTGCCGGGCACGCAACGCTACGTCGATTTCATCGGCAGCATTGGCGTGACGGCGAGCTACAAGGTCGCCGAAGCGGACTGGGACAATCGCAGTTCACTGATGTCGGCACCGGTGACCGCGACCACGCGGCCGATGACCGACGACGAACTGCTGACGATGCTGCAGGAAGCCGCGTTCCAGTACTACTGGGACGGCGGCGAGCCCCACTCCGGCATGGCGCACGAGAGCCTGCCCGGCGACGACCGCATCGTCGCGACCGGCGCCAGCGGATTCATGATCGAGGCGATCCTGGTCGGCATCGAGCGGCACTTCATCACGCGCGAACAGGGTCTCGCGCGACTGACGAGAATCGTGAGCTTCCTCGAGCGCGCGCCGCGCTACCACGGCGTCTGGTCGCACTACATGAACGGCGCCACCGCGCAAACCATGCCGCTGTTCGGCATGCTCGACAACGGCGGCGATCTGGTCGAGACCGCGTTCATCACCCAGGGCCTGCTCACGGCGCGCCAGTATTTCAACGGCCCCGAGCCCGGCGAGCGCGATCTGCAGCAGCGCATCACGAAACTGTGGGAAGGCATCGAGTGGGACTGGTATCGCGACAACATCCACAGCGACTATCTCTACTGGCACTGGTCACCGCAGTGGGGTTTCCAGATCCACCACCCGTTGATCGGCTTCAATGAAGTGATGGTGGTCTACCTGCTCGCAATCGCTTCGCCCACGCACGGCGTGCCGGCGGATATGTACTACTCGGGCTGGGCGGGCCAGGGCGAGCGCGCGCTGGTATATCGCCAGGGTTGGTCAGGAAGCCCTGACGGCAATCACTATTACAACGGCAACACCTATTTCGGTATCAAGCTGGACGTCGGCGTCGGCAGCGGCGGCCCGCTGTTTTTCACGCACTACTCGTTCATGGGTTTCGACCCGCACGCGCTGCACGATCGTTACACGGCGTCCTACTTCGACAACAACCGCAACATCGCGCTGATTAACCTCGCCTACTGCATCGCGAACCCCAAGCACTATGACGGCTACGGCGCGGATGCCTGGGGACTGACCGCGAGCGACGGCCCGACCGGCTACAAGACGCCTGCCCCCGATGCCTTAAGCGACAACGGCACCATCACGCTAACCGGCGCGCTGGCCTCATTCCCGTACACGCCCGAAGCCTCGATGGCCGCGTTCAAGCACTACTACCGCGACCTGGGCGCACAGCTCTGGGACATCTACGGCCCGCGCGACGCCTACAACCCGACGCTCAACTGGGTCTCGCCGATCTACATGGGGCTCAATCAGGCGCCGATCGTCGCAATGGTCGAGAACTACCGCACTGGCCTGTTGTGGAAGACCTTCATGTCGAATCCGGAAATCGCACTGGTGCAAAAGAAGCTCGACGCCGTGGTGGCCCCGGCGCCGTAGACTTCTCGCGGTCCTCGCGCCCTCGGCGGGCCTTCAGAACTTGAAGTTCAGCGTCACCTTCAGCGTACGCGGCACGCCGGCGATATCGCCGTCCGTGAAGTAGTACGGCCTGTCTGGGAAACCGTCGAACAACTGCGAGTAGTTCTTTGCGTTGGTGGCGTTGAGCACATCGACGCGCAGTTCCGTGCTCAGGTTGCGCGGCAGCGCAATGCTCTTCGTCAACTGCAGATCGAGGGTCTTGTAGCCGATCTTTTCCTTCGGGAACTGCGAAATCCTGGCGTAGTTGTAGTTCAGGCCGTTTTCCTGCACGTCGACAAACTGGTCAAACCCGGTGAAAGGCTTTGGTGTCTCGAGCACCAGCTTGGCGCCCAGGATCAGGCCCCAGGGAATATCCAGACTGCCGGCCGCGACCAGCCGGTGCTTGGGCACCTGACTCGAGGTCACGAATGGCGCCATGCTGGAGTGCGGGAAATCGAACTGGTAGTCACCGTTGGTGGCCACCAGCTTTTCCTGCGCGTTGGAGTAGGTGTAGGCAAAGGTCGCCGACCAGTGCGATTCCCGCGTATAGGGTTTCTCGAACGACACCAGCAGCTGCGTGGTGCGCGTTGCCTTGGCGTTATCGAACAGGTACAGCGCCTGGCCGCCATTGGGCGTGTTGACGAGGCCGGTGTAGCCGGCATAGGGCCCGGTGTTGAACCACCACCAGGTGCCGTCGCCGAAATAATTGGCCTCGTTGGCAATCACGCCGTTGTAGCTCAGGACGCGCACCACCGACACGCTCGTGTTCCACTGCCCCAGTTTGTTGCGTATGCCAACGCTGAACTGATCCGAATACGGCGCCTTCAGGTGATTGTTGATCAGGTGCATCTCGCCGAACGGAGCCGGTGCGATGGACTGGAGTCCTGCCTGCGTCAGGTACGAATCATTCCAGGTCACGCAGGACGGCGTGTCCGGAGCGCCTGTCGGGCAGCCGACGATGCTGTTGTCATTGTGGAAGCCGATGGACGGCACGTACAGCGTCGCCTTGTTGGACTCGTGCTGCAGGATCCCGAACACGTTGCGATCATAGCTGCGGCCCGCGCCGCCGAAAATCACGTGCCGCTGGTTGCCCTGCAGATCGAATGAGAACCCTAAGCGCGGCGCAATCTCGCCGTTCGGATTGCTGCGGTTGTGACCGTTGCTGATGTAGTCGTTGATGTTGATGCCGGCCTTCGCCAGCGTCTGGGCATAGGTCTGTCCGGGTGCGGCGCCGTGGTAGGCTCCGTCCCAGAAATACGCAACCGGGTCGTTGTTCGTGTCGATGCCATTGAGCGCACTGACAAAGCGCTGCGGCGTGACGAAGTCGGTGTAGGTCGGCGTCTGTTCGTAGTCGTAGCGCACGCCCAGATTCAGTAGCAGGCGATCCGAGGCGGCCCAGTCATCCTGGAAATAAACGCCGAACTGGCGATTCTTCGAACTGGAAACGGTGGGCAGGTTGCTGTCGGCCTGCGCGCCGAAGGTCACCTGGAACGGTGTGGCTTCGACGCCGGTGGGGCCGACATAGTAGTCATACAGCGGCGCCGTGCCCGCGTCGCGATCCTGCAGCTTGACGTCCTTGACCTTGATGCCGGTCTTGAAGTTGTGGCTGCCGTGCCAGGGAATGTTGCTGATCGTCAGGTCGTCCTGCAGTGACCATCCCTTCTGCGCAGTGAAGAAATAACTGCGGGGGTCGACGCCATCGGTCTGCAGGATCGTATCGAACCCGAAGCCGGCGGCGCCCAGCACTTCGTAGCGCTTGCCTGGATTGTTGCTGGATTTGGACGGCGAATCGGTGGTCTTCTCGCTCGCCAGGGTGACTTCGTTGAAGAAGTGGCCGCTGGTGTGTTCCCAGCGGAACTGGTAGCGATTCTCGTCGTTCACATACGTCGATGCTGCCGACTCGGCCACGACGCCGGCGGCGCCCGCCTGTTGCCGCTCACGGCGGTACTTGGCCGTCAGCTCGAGACGATCGGTATCGGTGAGCTCCCAGTCCAGCTTGCCGAAGTACAGGTCTTCCTTGAACGGATTCGCCACCGGGCCGTAATTCGCCAGCAAGTCCGGCGGTAACCAGCTGAGGAAGGGCAGGTCGACATGATTGTCGTCCTGCACTGGCGAGGCATGCACGGTATTCGGCGTGGTGAATTGCTTGCCTTCGTAGGTAACGAAGTAGTGCAGCTTGTCGAGGATGATCGGCCCGCCGACCGCGAAGCCGTACTCCTTGCTCGGCCCGCCCTGCTTGCCGGTGCCTGCTGCCTTCTCGGCCGGTGTTTCCGAACGCATGCTGCCGTTGGTGTAGGTGCCGAAGGCTTCACCGTGCAATTCATTGGTGCCCGACTTGGTCACGGCCGTGATGGCCGCGCCGGAGATCTGGTCGTACTCGGCTTTGTAGTTCGAGGTGATGACCTTGTATTCGCCGATGGCGAGCTGCGGGAAAGGATTGCCCGGATCGCCGATCGGATTCTGGTTTGGATCGGCCCCGCCCTGTCCAGCGATGCCGCTCGAACGCACGTAGTTCTTCTGGCCAATGCCGTCGATGTAGACGTTGGTGGCACCGGCGCTCTGCGGGCCGCTGCGTATGGAGGTGTTGCCCTTCGCATCGACCTGGAAAATCATGCCGGGCACGGTGTCGGCGAACTCGAGGAAATTGCGCGTGATCTGCGGCGTGGTTTCGATCTGATGGAGTGAAACGCTGGCGCCCACCTCGGAAGTCTTCACTTCGACCGGACGCCTGGCGTGGACGACGATCTCCTCGAGCGTGCCCGTGGCGGCGGCCGCCTCGCCTCCGGTGCCAAGATCCACCGTAGCCGTCGACGCGACGGAAAGTGTGACCACCTGTTCGGTGCCCGCTCCGGCATCGACGCGATAGGTGCCCGGCGGCAGGCCGATGACGGAATAGGTGCCGTCAGCGCCAACCTTGACGTGGCGCGTCAACCCGGTGGCGACGTTTTTCGCCGTGACATCGGCATTGGGTGGCGCCCGGCCACGGAGCGATGCGTCGGCGGACTGCGCCAGCACGATTGTCGGGAAAGCGATGACAGCGAGCGCCATCGCGACCACTATGGGTCGAATGATTTTCATACTCCCCCCTTATCTTTTATCTTTTATGTCATGGGCCCAGTGCGCCCGTCAAACCAATTGCTGCCGCACCCATTGCTGGAAACGGAACACATCATAATCTTCCGGCAGCAGGTAGCCCTGCTGGTGCGGTGCCGAGTGCAGCCCGCGCTGCGTCAGCTCGCAGGCGGCGCCGTCCTCGCTCATCACCTGCGCCGAGAAATCGCAGGCGTTTGCGATGTTGGCGGAAGAGCCTGCCAAGGTCTCTTTGGGAAACAGCCATTCGATCTCGAGCTGCATCGATTCCGGGCCCGTGGGCAGGATGCGCGTTGAGCGCACGTGATCAACGTGCAGCACCAGGTAATGCGACGGCAGGCTGGTCATGTAGTGGTAACCGAGGCGCTGCTCCTCGGCTGTCAGTTGCGGAAAAGTCGGCCCGACTGCCTTGCCGTCCAGCGACCAGGTCTGCGCGCCCGCCTTGAGGCCGCCCGCGAACAGCGGTTCGACTTTACCTTCGTGCGCGCGCCACTGCGGGTCGTCGCGCGGCTCCATGATGCCGCGCTTGTAAATGGGCACCAGGCTGCTGAGCGACGGATGCACGCCCGGGCAATGCAGGCACTCGTTGTAGTTTTCCCAGAATATTTTCCAGTTGCAGGCCAGGCGCTTGGTCAGCGTGCGCCCGACGACCAGCTCCTCGAGCGGCCAGTGCCCGAACAGTTCGCGGTTCTCGTTGAAGTGCCCCTCAGCGGCCTGCGCCGGATCGCCCAGGTGCACGTAGACGAAGCCGCGCCACACCCGTAAGCCGACGCTGTACAGCGAGAGCTCGCGCGTGTCGAGGTAGCCTTCCGGACGGAGCGAGGGGATTTTCGCCAGCGTGCCATCGAGCCGGTAGCTCCAGGCGTGGTATGGACAGGTGATGTGCCCGGTGGGCAAGCGCCCCTCGGCGGTCGGACACAAGGTGGATCCGCGGTGGCGGCAGGTGTTGAAGAAAGCGCGCAGTTGATCGTCGCGATCGCGCACCACGAGTATCGGTTGATCGCCGACCGTAAAAGTGCGGAACGACGGCGCGGCCGGGAGCGAGTCGGCACGGCACAGAAAAATCCAGTTGCGCCGCCAGATTGCGGCGAGCTCGCGCTGGTAATGCGCGGGGTCGATGTACCAGGAACTCTCGAGCGTGCGCTCAGGGCTCTTCAGCCCGTTGAAGCCGCC
>PMNQ01000012.1 GCA_003162555.1 Gammaproteobacteria bacterium
CGACTTGACGTGTATGACAATACGGCGATCGCGCGATGTGTAGCCAAAAAATAGTATTCCCAGAAATCGAGATTCACGAACAACATCACGTAGGCGACTAAGGGAAGCAGCTCATCGCCAACCACTGCGCCGTGCGTTGACACGTCTGCAACGGCTACCGCAATCACAACTGCGCAGCTGCTGCAGAACACAAGCAGGTTTGTCTGGGCTACAACTCGCCAGACGCTCCGACTGTGCGCTGGTATGAAATACAACAAGCTCTCGGCAAATGAAAATGCAGCCACCAGCTGCATGAACGAGGCGTATAGAATGAACTGTCGGTATTGGCCGAACTGCTCCACGGACAGCAGCCGGACGAGGATAACCGGGCTAACAAGCATTAACCCATAATTGGCAAATCGTGCGAAGGTCAATACAACCGTCTGTTTGATGAGTCCGGCCACGGATCAATTAGTCCGTATCGCAGGCACCGCTGGCGGCGCAACCTTCCATACCTGGGTGCGGCCGTCGCGAGCGACAAAAACCGGGGTAAAATTCACGCTGTGCAGTAGCGCCTGAATTTCCGGCCCGCGCATGTATAAGCGACCGTCCTGCTGCCCTTCGCCGCTGCCGATGACATAAATCGTTCCGCGGTCGGTTCGATCAACAAGCGCACGTAGTTCAGCGCCCGTTCCTATCAGCGGCGTAGCTGTGTATTCGTCAACGAGTTGGCCATGCCTCTTGATGAGAAAGCCGGCGGAATTGTGCGGACCTGTCAGCCAGTAGTCGACATGCCCAAGATAGTACGTCTGCATGAGCACTTCTTCGGCCAGAACAATGTCACGTGGCCCGGTCACGATCGATCGCATGAACTCAGCGGCACCCCGATGGTCCGCGAAGCTCGACCCGGCATTGATACTTGCAGCCACAGCACGCGGGTTCACAATTGCTGCCGCTGCGAACAGGCTCGCAAGTATGGCCGACGCATCGTTGCGCACAGCACGTGCGATTGCTGGCGACGACATGAATCGTTGAGCGAAGGCCAGTGCGCACAGCAGCATCGGCAGCAGCGCAAATTCTCCGTAGCGCGGCGGGATGTACCAACCGAAGAAGCCCATGGCAAACAACGGCGCAAATATGCCGAGGAACGCAAAAAGTACATCGTCAGAAGGTCGTCCACCGTTGGCGATCCGCCGGAACCCAGCCAGAAGGGCCGCGACCGCCAGCAGCATTGCTATGGGAGAGTATTCTGCAACCTGAAGGTACGGCCAGATGCTGGGCTGCCCGACCATGACGCCAAGTACCTTGCGCAGCGATTCGGCGCCAGCATTGTGCAGCATTAGAATTTGTGTGACTGCGAGCAAGGCGCTGGCGACAATCAGCGCCACATAACCGGGCGCGCGACCACCGCCACCTCGTCTGGCGATCACCAGACCGGCCAGCATAAATAACGCTGCAAGGTGATAGAACATCAGCGCCTGCAACAGCATTCCAATTATCAGCAGCGCGCCAGCAAGTGTCGCCAGCGCGCGGCCACGCATATTGCGCACATTCAACCAGGCGATTCCTAGCGCAGCGGCGATGGCAGGGACCAGTATGAAGATCCGAAATCGTGCCGCTCCGGCGCTGGGCGCGAGGCCAAGCTGAGTGCCTGGATCTGCTGGCACCTTAAACTCAATGGGATAGAAACTCCCCTGCCAGGTGGAGATCGCCAGGTATCCGACCGCCATCACGGCACCGGCGATGATCCCCTGTCGAAGCTTGTGCGCATCTCCGCTCGCCAGCCCCGGGAACAACACAAGCAAGGCACTGAAGAACGCAATTTCCTGAAACTGGATTGCCACAAGCATCGCAAACACCGCAGCTACCAGTGCCGTGGTGCGCCCAGTGCGCTCCCAGCGAAACAGCAGGATCATGTAGGCCGCCAGGCTTGCGGTCAGGAACCCGTACATCCGCACTTCCTGCGAATCGGCAATCATCCCGGGGAGCAAGGCCACAACAGCCACAAAAGCCATGTTCCATGGTGGTTCAAGGAATCGCCGGCCAAGGTAATAGGACAGCAATACCACCAGCAGCCCACACAACACCGAGGGCAGGCGCAGCGCCCACTCGGTCTGCCCAAACACCTTGACCGAGCCGGCAACCAGGTAGGACTGTGCGATCGCACGGGCGTAGAACATTCCGCTCGGGAAACGCGGCGTGCCATCGACAAGAATATGCACGGCGGGCAGCGCTGTCGTGTCTTCATCAGGCTTGTGCAGGCTGAAGGAGCCCACACCCCAGAAGCGCACGATGGCCGCGATCAGCAGCAGCGCGAGCAACGCCGGCCGTTCCCAGCGTTGTTTCGGCCGGTATGCGGGTCTGGATTCGACCAGCGAACCGATGAATCGGCCGGGCCGGTCAATGAGCGTCTCGATGATGGGCGGCATGAGTTCAGTAGGCCCGGTCGTCGACGAAGACCTTGATGACGGTCCTGAACAGGATCTTGATGTCGAGCATCAGCGACCAGTTGCGCAGATAGTCGAGGTCGTACTTCACGCGCGCTTCCATCTCTTCGAGCTTGCTGGTCTCGCCGCGGCAGCCATTGACCTGCGCCAGCCCGGTAATGCCGGGCTGCACTTTGTGGCGCACCATGTAGCCCTTGATCAGCTTGCGGTATTCCTCGTTATGGGCCACGGCGTGCGGGCGCGGCCCTACCAGGCTCATGCGGCCCTGCAGCACATTGAGCAGCTGTGGCAATTCGTCGATGGAGTAGCGCCGCAGGAAACCCCCGATGCTCGTGATCCGCACATCGTCGCGCCTGGCCTGCACGATGGGGCCGTTGTCCTCGGTCACCTTCATAGTGCGAAACTTGTAGACCACGATCTCATGCCCGTCCAGGCCATAACGCCGCTGGCGGAAGATGACCGGCCCAGGCGAAGTGATCCTGATTGCCACGGCCACCGCCAGCAGAAATGGCAGCAGCAGCAGTATCGCAGCGGCCGAGATGCCGATATCCGTGACCCGTTTGACGACTCCACGCAGCCCATAAAATGGCGTCTCGCAAAGTGCCACGACCGGCATGCCGCTGATCTGGCCAATGCGCGACTGGATCAGGTCGAATACGAANNCGGCCCAGCAGGCGGACATCGGGACCGCCCGCGTTCAGCCGATCGACGCTGCGGTCATCGAAGTAACCGACCACATCCATGCAGTACTCGCCGCTGATCCGCAGTTGCTGCGCCAGCGCCAGACTCACTTCGTTGATGCCGGCAAACACCACGCGACGGGCATTCACGGGATCGCGCAGGGCGCGGTACATCATGCGATCCAGGATGAGTGTCACCAGGGCCAGAACGGGCGCAGTGACGGTGGCCCAGGCCAGCAGCACCCGACGCGGAAAATCCTGGGTCTCCTTGGTGGCAAAGCCTATGGCCAGCAACGCGGTGAGCACGATGAACCAGCGCAGCACTGCCCCGAGCGCCAGCGGAATGGTGCGGTGAAATATGGGTGTGTCGCCGGTGCGGCGCTGGCGCGGCAGCAGCAGCAACATCAACAGCAGCGTCAGCAGTGCCAGCAGGTTGATATTGCCGACATAAGGCACGGTAAACGACGCGTTGACCATATACAGGCAGGCAACAGCCGCGACCGCAGGCACCACGACCTGCAGCAACGTCAGAACGGCGATGCCCAGGCTGTTCTTCAGGATGACCGGTTCATTCATCGTAGGCGTGCATTATTGCGCGTTGGGCCGCGTCTGAAGGCCAAATCGGGAGCCGCTCAAGTCTGTGCCATAACATCGGCCATCGCCTTGATCCAATTGGCGATTTCGTGCGGCGCAATGATACGGCGCAGGTGGGACAGCCTTGGGCCCCGAATCGTGCCCCTGGAACGGTAAAGTGTGAGCCACCGCACAGGTCACTGCCGGATGGCGTCCCCAAGGGGATTCGAACCCCTGTTACCGCCGTGAAAGGGC